>NZ_JAEQCB010000020.1:0-88690 GCF_020738785.1 Microcoleus sp. PH2017_05_CCC_O_A
AAATCTCAAATCTCAAATCTCAAATCTCAAATGGTATAAGGTGCACAGCGTGCACCTACATAACTACTACTACATACTACATACCTGTTAGTTGTAAAGTGCTAGTGGCGAACTCTACAAAAATTATCGAAAATAACTCTTATTCTTCGCTATCCGAAGGCATTGCAAATCTCGGACACGCATAATATCCATCTCTATCTTTGCACCGCCGCCACGTCGTAGACTGATTCAATTGGAACAGCGTTGCGACTGATTCATTCACTGTGGGTGTAACAGTTGCAGGAGTTGGCATTGCTCTTGAGGCTTGACTTAGCTCCATTACCGTTATAATTGCCAGCATGGCTGATGAAAGCAAAACTGTGCGTTTCATTTATTTGTTTTTTCCTCTTTTAATCGTTGACGTGCCATTCCTATCCATATATCCTCATCGAATTCTTGGGAATCCGCATACTTTAGACAAGTTTTCCACTGCGGTAGCGCTTCCTTCGTCTTTTTCATCCCTTCTAGGACTTGCGCTTTTAAGCAGTAAGTTGCTGGTCTTTCACTATCAAGCTTAATTGCTGCATCCAGATGCTGCAATGCCTCTGAATATCTACCCTGTTTCAGCCGAGCCCATCCCAAATTTTTGAGTAAGGAATATTTTACTCGATCGTCCTCAGCTAATTTTAAACCTTGCCACAGCAAGTGAACGGCAGCAGCATAGTTTTTCTTGTCTACTATATATAATCGAGCTAAATTGCTGTAAGCAGCAGGGAGACCCAGTTTGGCAGCTTGCAGGTATTTTCCTCGGGCGCACTCTAAATCTTGCACCTCTTCGCACAGCCATCCCAAATTGTAAAGAGCTGTTCGGCTCTTGGGATCTACGGAGAGGGCTAATTCATAGGCTTTTTGAGTATCAGCCAATCTATTGGCTTTGTAGTTTTCAAAGCCCTTATTATTAAACAGTGAGGCGAGTTCCGGCAACCCAAATTGCCAGCCGCCAAAGCCTACTGCTAGCATCAGTAGGAATGCCGCCCACTTGGAGTGATGATGCTTTTTTGTTGGCTCTTTCATGACATTAAAAATGTTAGCTAACGGTGTCGTTTTTAGCATCTTTTAACTTGAGAGTTGTGATATTTTGTTGTCTAGATTTAATTGCCACCCTCATGGCATCATAATCTTAGGAAATGAAGGAAGGCTTGAACTCATTTCTCATTTATGGTTTGCAACTCCACAGCCGAATGCTTGCCTCATGCTGCGATTACCTAGATGTATTCGAGCATAGGTTAACCCTTCGCGGGACTCCACAAGCAATCCGGATATTTTCAGGAAGATTGAAGATTGAAGCGGGAAGAAGGACAGTTGACAGTTGACAGTTGACAGTTGACAGTTGGCAGTTGACAGAAGAGCCCGAAGAGGTTGACAGAAGCGGTTGAGAGGACTGATGACTGAATGACTGATGATATGGTGTTCGCTCGATTAAGGGCACGCGCGAACAGTTTGTAGTGCGTCCTGGTGTCCGCTCTGAAGCTGCGGACACCAGGACGCACTACGAACCATTTTTATTATGGTTATGGATCGGACATGATAGGCAGCATCTGAGTTTTGTATTTATAGTGCTGTCCCCGCTCGCGTACTATACAATACGCGAGCGGGGACGCTCGCACTCAAAAAAAAATGCTTTTTACAAAAATGAGATGCTCCCACATAATATAACTGATGACTGTTGACAGCTTGCCCCCCTGCCCGAAGAGCACAGTCGTTGGATTGATAGGTGACAGTTGACTGTTTACCGACTAATGACTAATGACTGATGACTGATGACTAAAATTGCTTCATCGCTCGTTCCATATCCCGCTTGTCTTCGCGTTTCTTCAAATCTTCGCGCTTGTCGTGCAGTTTTTTCCCTTTTCCCAAACCGATATCAAGTTTTACCCAGCCACCTTTCAAATACATTTTTAACGGCACTAAAGTCAAACCTTTTTCTTCCACTTTGCCGATTAATTTGCGAATTTCCTGCTTGTGCATCAGCAATTTGCGAGTGCGGCGAGGCTCGTGATTAAAATAGTTGCTAGCACTTCTCCACGGTGAAATATGAACGTTAATCAGCCATATTTCGCCATTTTTAACCAAAGCATATCCGTCCCGCAAATTCGCTTTTCCTTCCCGAATCGATTTGACTTCGGTTCCCTTTAACTCGATGCCCACTTGATATGTATCTATAATTTCATACAAATGGCGCGCTTGTCGGTTGTCGCTAAGAATTTTGTATCCTGTACTTTTTTCGCTCATTTTTACCTCCGATTAAATTATTATAAGGCTAACATTTATGTATAGAAAATAGAAGCTTGACAAAACTTAATTTACGGGTCTAGGCATTACCAATTTTGCTGAGCTAAGATTTCATCAATGTGAATTTCAAGCGGTATCATGCAGCGCACCAATATTCCAGATTCGGGAATTTCAGATTCTGTTAGTCCCCCTCAGGCGGTTAATTTGGTTTGGCTGGCTCCTTTTTTGCTGGCGCTTGCTTGGTTTTGGGCCAATATCTCGGCTGTTAAGTGGCTGTTATCGTCGTTTGTTGAGATACCGGCACTGTACAAGATAGCAATTGGTTTTCTGATTGTAGCATTAGTAGTGCGATCGCCCCAACCGAGCGATCGCCCGCGCGCATTTTCCCGCAACTTCATTTTGAGGCGCAATCCGCTGCTGTTGATGTTGGGTGCAGGTGTTTTGGCGATCGCCACAGGGTGCATAATTAATATCCCACAAGTTAGCGTACTGCTATTTATCCTCGGAACTTACGGGCTGTGCGGCTTCTTTGCGGAACCGAATTTTTGGCAAAAAAACTTGCCAATTGCCGGCTTGCTGGCTTGTATTTTACCCTTCAGCAATCAGTTTAATAGCGGCCTCGGCTTGCCCGCGCGAGTGATGACTGCTCACGTAGTAGAACAGTTGCTCTCATTCCTGCACGTGGGAGCTATTTCTTCCTACGATATCCTGATTTTGGAAAACGGCATCGCTCACGTTGATATACCTTGCAGCGGCATTAAAACCCTATTAGTCGGGACGCTATTTTTGCTAGTGGCTACCTGGTTAGAAAGCCGAAAATTAAGTTTTCAATGGCTGGCAGTATGCGCTGCTAACTTGTTAATGTTGCTGTCTGCTAACGCTTTGCGGGTTGTCGCGCTAGTGCTGGTTGCCCAAGTTTGGCAACAGCCAACCTATGCAGAAATCCTCCACGTACCGCTGGGAATTGTAGGTTTAGTCTGCGGTTGTTTTGTAAGTTGGTTGATGCTGCAACAAGTTCCCAAATTTCAGCCAACAAAACAAATTGATTTCAACTCGCAACGAGATTCGGAAATACTGAAAAATCAGCCTCTGGCAAAAGCCGGACTAATTGTGACGGTGACTGTTTTAGCAGGAATTTCTCAATTGTATCATGTCGAAAGTACAAAAGTAGCGATCGCCCCTTTACAACTACCCCAACAAATTATATCCGAAGCAATCCCGCTGAATCCCAGCGAACAAAGATTCTTCGGCAATTACCCAGATACAAAAGCCGAAAAAAAGAGATTTGTCTCAGGTAACTTGCACGGTTCCCTCCTCGCAGTAGCCAGCACATCTTGGCAGACTTATCACGCACCAGAGTTGTGCTTTGTAACCAGTGGCATCTCCGTTAATCGAATAGAACAAAAACAGCTAACTCCTACCGTAACCGCTCGCTGGCTGTATCTCAAAGACAACCAACTATCCGCTGCATACTGGCTGCAATCTCAAGCGCAAACCACAGATAACTTCTTGTCGCGCATCGGCAGCGACATCACCCATCGCAATCAGACTTGGGTGCTAGTTTCCATTCTTTTTGACAGTTTCGTAAATCCTGAAAATTCCGAGGTACAAGAGTTTACTGCTAACGTACATAATGCTGTCAAACAAAGCTTAAAAGGAGCAAAAAATGAAAGCAAAGCAGGTATTTGATGCAATTTTTAGAATTGTTTTTTGGGTGTGGAACCTGACATTTTTGTCAACTGTTTATCTAGGAATTTTGCCATACCTAGCAATTCCGTTAATCCAAGCAACAATAGACGGAATTATTCCCCTTGAATTTTCCTTAACCCTAACAGCACTGATAGCAGTACCGACAGTGTTTACCATAGTAGGAGCAAGGCGCTTTCACAAGCAACCATTGCAGCTAATGCGCTTGTTTTACGGAGTAGAAGCGCCGTTGTTTTTGCTCTGCTTAATCAGGCTGTTTATGCTTCGAGAACTGAATCCAGCCAGCTCGCTAATTATCGCTACAATCGTTTTGTGCATTGCAGCATTTTTAGTAGAAATGCTGTACGGATATTTTGGGAAACAAGAAAATATTGAAGATATTTCAATATCTCAAGATGCTCGCAACAGAAAGTCCAGTTCTATTGGATTCATGGGAAACAAGCGAAGTGCATGGATCCAGTTAGGATTTCACAGCTTAATGCTGCTAGTTGGAACTTGGGCGGCAACCTTGCTGATGTTTTACGCTCTACCTGTCGCATTTACGCTGGTAGTTGGATTTTTAAGTTTTGTTTGGGTAGCACCACTGATAGATTCTCTAAAGTACACTTCATTATCCATAATTTGGTGGCTACCATTATCCTTGATTCTGTTTGGTCTTACCTCCAGCTTGTTCGTAGTAATGCCTTCGCTTTACGGCTTTCTATACATCCAATCTGGACGCAAAGTATTTCGCAGTTTTGCTTCCCAATACGGAAAGAATCAAGCAATCATGGGCAGCTTGGGAGTCATGGCTGCTTGGCTGGCAATTTTCGCAGCTTTGCTACAGCAGCCGCAAATTCAAGCCATGAAAATTCTGGCAACTCCCGCAGCAAATGATACTGCGCGTCAAACTTTATTAGCCAAGTCTGATATGATTCGATCGGGCTTAGTTAATGCTTATTTATCTCCGTACCGCTATCTCAGCACTGTGGGAGAAAACAACCACATTTATGAGATGTACAAAAATACGTTCAGTTTGCCTAACACAGCGGCTCGCAACGTGCAGAACAGCTACAATTTTTTAATGTCGCCGTTTTTGTATCAAGGCTCTGATTCCGATGTTAAAAAAGCCGAAAAACTCTACGCTGGATTCTTCGATACCGAAATTCAAAAAGGTGACACGGAAGCAGTAAAGCACGCAGTGCAGTCAACATCTAACCGCCAAGAAGCTAAGGCAGGTTTGCTGAATGTTAATGAGGAAAAAGTATGGTTGCAGTCCCAAGAAGTTACAATCACAGAAAAGGGCGATTGGGCTGACATTCAACTCTACGAAGTTTACAAAAATCAAACGCCGAACTTGCAAGAAGTATTCTATTACTTTTCACTGCCGGAAAGCGCCGCAGTTACAGGAGTTTGGCTGGGCGATACTGGGGATTTGAAAAGGCGTTTTGCATTTAGTGTGTCGCCCAGAGGTGCTGCACAGCAAGTTTACAACCAGCAGGTGAGAGAAAATGTAGACCCGGCTTTGCTCGAACAAGTTGGCCCGAAACAATACCGCTTGCGAGCTTTTCCAATTCCGGCTAAACGAGAGTTTTCGCGCACGCAAACTGATGGGCCAACGGAAATGCACTTGTGGCTGACTTACAAAGTGATGCGACAACCACAGGGTTGGGCGATGCCTGTTTTAGCAGAAAAACGTAACATTTATTGGGATGGAAATACTCGCCGCACAATTGCCGGAAAACAGGTAAATTACAAGGGAAAAGAGGCAAAAGAAACTTGGCTGCCGACTTTTGTGCTAGCAGTTTCCCGGCAGCAAGCAATACCGCGTCTGGCAAATTTGCCGGGAGAACATACGATTTCGGCTAAGCCGTTAGTTGATGCAAATTATTCGCTGCCGCAGGGCAAAAAGTTGGCAGTGATTCTGGATACTTCTCGCAGTATGGCGGGGGAAACAAAGGAAGTTAAGGAGAATTTTGAATGGTTGAAAGCGAATAGTTTAAAAGCAAATACGGTTGATTTGTATGTGGGGAGTGCTGCGGGGATGCCGCCGAAGTTGGTGGAAGATTTGGGGAGTTTTGATGTTGGAAAGTTGACGTTTTATGGTACGCTCCAACTTAAGGATATTCTGCAACAGTTTGCACAGTTACGCGCCGATCGCACTTATGATACTGTATTCTTGGTGAGCGATCGCCACAGCTATGAGTTATCCGACGATCGCAAAACCAGCGTTTCCATGCCCTCACCCCTATGGACTGTGCATTTGGGAGGCTTACCACCGGCTTACGATGATGGAACTTTAAAGCTGATTCAAGATAGCGGTGGCGGAGTTTCTACCGATATCAAAGAGGCGATGCAGCGAGTGGCGACGACAGCATCATCAGGGAAATCTGCAATTAGTGTTGTTGATGGCTATGTTTGGAGTTATGCCAAAACTCCCAAGTCGGCGGCGGTTGCGAAAATAACTGATGATGAAAATGAAGGTTTTAAACCGATAGCTGCGCGGCAGTTGATAACCGCCCTTAGCAAAGAGAAAACTTCCAATCAGTTGACTCAGTTGGATGCAATGCACTCGCTAGCTAAAACTTTTAAAGTCGTCACGCCTTATTCTTCGATGATTGTGCTAGTTAATGACGCGCAAAGGGCGCAGCTAAAGGCGGCGGAAGCTAAGAGCGATCGATTTGAAAGAAAGATAGAATCGGGTAAGGAGGAGTTGACGAAACCGAACAATCCTTTGAATGTTTCTGGGGTTCCGGAACCGGAAGAATGGCTGCTTTTGATCGTTGGGGCGATCGGGCTTTTGGGGGTTTTCCTCCGTCAGCGGCGCGCCAAAGTGATAGGTTGAAAAGTGCGGTGGTTTAAAGTTAATTAACTCCTTCCCAAGCGATGTGCTTGGGAAAGAGTCATATCATGTCCGCTCTATTACCATAACAAAAACAGTTTGTAGTGCGTCGGGAGTGTCCTCCGCATGAAAGCTGACTGAAGTCCGCACTACGAACCAATCTGATTGTGCTTAATTACTCGGACACCATATGAACCCCAGATGCCAGTTCAAAACTTTAATCCGCCACCACCAAGCACCAGTAAAGTCGATTAACGCTCGATCAAAATTGCTTTCGGTTTCTGAGAATCCAGGAGAGAAGTGGAAAGCAGAATTACCAGATCTCCTGTTTCATTTTGACCGTGATGCACCATACCCCCTGCCTCAACTAAAGAATCTCCCACCGTCAGACGAGTAGTTTGGCCCGCGTCTAGGGTTTCTTCTTTACCATTGGCGCGTTTAATTTTCGCGATTCCCTGGACAACAGTATAGGTGAGTGTCCCCAATTCAACTTTGAAAATTTGCATCCCTGGATGAACGTGAGGCAGCAGTTTTGCCATACCAGGAATGGTATAACGTACTAATTCTAAAATTCTACCTTCTGCCTCACTAGGATAACCACTCGCGAAGACTTCCCGTTTCACGGTTTGACTATAGGTATTGATAGGTGGTGGTGTTTGCTGACTTCTGACAATTGCAACTGTTCCCAAGCTAATCATCACCATCAAAAAAAAAACAGGCATAGTTTTTTCATGATTTTATTTGTTGGAATATCTGGTTTTCCGTCCCTAGTTGAGATTTTATCTTTGACGCTCCTTGCCGCGTGAAGGTACGAGGAGTATGAACACTATTGAGAATGTTTGTTGGGTTATAAAACAATACGGTTTACTTAACACTATTTATGCCCGGAGATCACCCTAAATCCCCCGCATCGTTGCGGGGACTTTAAGAGCTTCTTGTCCCCCCCGCATCTCCCGGGGGGTTAGGGGGGATCTGTCTTAAGTGAACCGTATTGGGTTATAAAATTACTGGTATCACGCTCGGAACCCTTCTATTAAATGCGTGGGACTTTGTAATTTACCAGGCAACTCAGATTCTTATGCTCTGCCTTGTTTGGCTCCCATGTCGGCAAAGCCTCCCGGCGCTAGCAGGTTTGTGTTGGAAACAGCACATAATAAGATTTTGACAAATTGTTGTTACGGTTATTAACGGTTATTAACTGTATAAAAAATATCTATCTTAAGGCATAGATTGCCAGACACGGTGCCGTGCCGTGTCCCTACAGGTAAAAACCTCTAATTTATTGTTATTATTTTTTTATTATTATGAGATTTTGTTTCAAATTGGTATGAATAAATGACTGATGAATCATGATTCATTGATGTCAACAAAAACGATTTCGCCCTCAATCTTTACGGGATAAGACTCTAGGGAATCACTCGGTGCATTCAAACATTTACCAGTATCTAACTTGAATTGAAATTTATGAAAGGGACAGGTAATAATGCCATTACTTACTTTCCCCATATCGATCGGATATTCTAAATGAGTGCAAGCATTGCGGTAACAAGTGACATTCGCACCTTGGCGATTCAAAATTAGTGAAATTCCTTCAACTTTTACCTTCAAAATATCCCGTTCGGGAATCTGATTTAGCGCTGTTACGTCTACCCACATATGATTTTTTGGTTTAAATAAATTATGACAGACTGATTTGCGGATTTAGCATCAGGATAAGTTCCAGGTTGCAAATGTAGCTCAGCTATGAGATAATATATCAAAAATTTATATTTATGAAATCCAAAATCTTGACCGGACTCCTGACAGGGCTAGTTGTTTCTTATAGCACGAGTGCGCTGTTTTGTCAACCCAGCCGTGCGGGCAATAATAGCTTTTTCTGCGGCACTCTCAATAGACAGCCTGTCACCTTGGTTCGCACCCCACGGGGCAGTGTACCCCTTGTCCGCTGGACTTCTAACAACTATTTTCCGCCGCCGTGGACTGCTCAAAAACGCTGCGAAGAGGTAGGTCGAAGATTTCAGCGAAACTACGATAACGGTACTCTCAAATATATTAACACTGGGACTCTGAACGGAGAACCGGTGGTGTGTGCTGCTGTTAACAAAGACGATAGTTGTACGAATAGGACTTTGCTATTCACTCTCAAGCGGGGGAGTGATGCTGACGCTACTTTGAAAAAATTGATGGATCGTCGCGGGTTGGCTTCTGGATATGTACTATCTGAAACTGGGCCTGGTTCTGTTGATATGGAGAGATATTTGGAAGAGACACCTGTTGAGGAAAATGTTTCTCCTATTTCTCCATAGTCGATTCGTTTCATTATGGGCGATCGATTCCCCTAGCGCGTGTTTTCAAACCCGGAGATCCCCCCTAGCCCCCCTTAACAAGGGGGGGACAAGAGAGCATTCAAAGTCCCCCTTCTTAAGGGGGATTTAGGGGGATCGAAGCTTGGATACAAACGAGAAAAACCCAAGAAAACTCAAAGTCCCCCTTCTTAAGGGGGATTTAGGGGGATCGAGCCTTCGATACAAACCATAGAAACCCAAGAAAACTCAAAGTCCCCCTTCTTAAGGGGGATTTAGGGGGATCAAACCTTCGATAAAAACGAGATTTCCGAAGGTACAAATTAAATTAAGCTGAAATCATCTCTTCCATTAACAGCTAAAATCAATGAACTTCTCTAACAAAATTCCCATCGCCTTAATCGGTACAATTGCAACTATTGTCATCGCCCAACCAACCGCAGTTTTCGCAATATCTGCCGATGAAGTTGGCAAAATCGCTAAATCAATCACAGTCCTGATTGACAGTAAAAATCCTGGTTCTGGAATCATTATCAAACGGAATGGCAACACTTACACGGTGCTCACAGCCCGTCACGTTTTCAAAGATGCTCAAGCTAAATATGAGATTGTCACCCCTGATGACAAGCGCTATTTGCTCAATTACAGCAGTGTGAAAAAACTGCCAAATATTGACTTAGCAGTTGTCGAGTTTACCAGCAGTCAAACTTACAGCGTAGCTAAGATTGGCAACTCGGATTTGGCGACAGAAGGGAAAGCGGCTTATGTGGCAGGATTTCCGAAGACTTCAGCGGCTCTTAATCGTTCGATTTACCAATTCACCGATGGGCGAATTACTGCTAATGCTTCTAGACCTTTAGAAGATGGTTATGCGTTGGTTTATAGTAACAATACGCTGCCGGGAATGAGCGGGGGGCCGGTGTTGAATGAGAGTGGAGAGGTGGTGGGAATTCACGGGAGGGCGGATACGAGGGCGGCAGAATCTAGCAGTATTAATCAGAATATTCAAATTGCTAAGACTGGTTTTAATCTGGGGATTCCGATTAATACGAGTCTGAGATTGTTGGCTTCCTCTCAAGTGGATGTGGGGGTGAAGGTTCCGAGTGCGCCTGTGGCGACTGGACCGAAAGCTGATGATTTCTATATTCAGGGTAGGGAAAAATTAAATAAAGGAGATTATCAGAGGGCTATACAAGATTTCAACCAAGCAATTCAGCTTAATCCTAGTTATGGCGATGCCTACAACGAGCGCGGCGTTGCTCGTTCAAGGTTAGGAGACAAGCAGGGCGGGATACAAGATTACAACCAGGCCCTGAAAATCAACCCCAATGATGCCTATGCCTACAACAACCGGGGTGTTGCCCGTTCAGACTTAGGAGACAAGCAGGGTGCGATACAAGATTACAACCAGGCTCTAAAAATTAACCCTAACAATGCTGAACTCTACAGCAACCGGGGTCTTGCCCGCAACGACTTAGGAGACAATCAGGGAGCGCTCGCTGATTTAAACCAAGCCCTGAAAATTAACCCCAACTATGCCACAGCCTACAACAACCGGGGTCTTGTCCGCCATGACTTAGGAGACAAGCAGGGAGCGATACAAGATTACAACCAAGCTTTGCGAATTAATCCTAACCATGCCAAAGCTTACAACAATCGGGGTTTTGCGCGCTATAAATTAGGAGACAAGAAGGGAGCGATACAAGACTACAACCAGGCCCTGAAAATTGACTCCAACGATTCCTATTTCTACTACAACAGGGGCCAAGCCCGCTCAGATTTAGGAGAAAAGCAGGGAGCGATACAAGATTACAACCAGGCTCTGAAAATTAACCCCAACTTAGCCCAAGCATACAACAACCGGGGTGCTCTCCGCTCAGAATTGGGAGAAAAGCAGGGAGCGATACAAGATTACAACCAGGCCCTGAAAATTAACCCCAACTATGCCACTCCCTACTACAACCGAGGTTTTACCCGCTATCAATTAGGAGACAAGCAGGGTGCAATAAAAGATTTCAAAAAAGCCGCAGACTTATTTCAGCAAAAAGGAGATAGAGATAATTACCAAAATGCACTAAATAGAATTAGAGAACTTCAAGGGAGGTAATCGACTTGGCAAACATCTCAAATTCCAATTCTTCTCTCACCTTCACCTTACCCGCCAGCGGCCGCTATACCGTAGTTGTTAATGCTAATAAAAAAGGCGAAAGAGGTCGGTACAATTTAACAGTTCGCTAGTAGGGAAACGGCATTGCCGTGTCCGGCGTGGGGAGAAAGAAACCGGGTTTTTACCGAATATATGGGCTGCAACGAAAGTATTTGCGTAAAAACCCGGTTTCTCAACCCCCATGCGTCAGTCCTAACCAAAGAAACCGGGTTTTTATTTAATCTGTCGGCGGTCACGAATGTTTTTCGTAAAAAACCCGGTTTCTGAACTCCAGCAAGTGCTATTATACTGATAATTTGTCATCCTCCAAATTCAAATTCATGGCAAAATTACCAGACCAAACTATCACCACTATTTTCAGATTGCAACAACGGTTAGTCGCACTTCTCGACACAGCAACAGCAGCAGAATATTCCCTCTTACAGCAATTTGGCGAAACCCAGGAAACAATGCCTGAGTTAGAAGCAATTGATAATGTCAAGGAACGCTTGAGAATTCCCTACAACCGTTTGCACAGAATCTTGCAACAGGTGGCAGAATCTCAACCAGCAGCAACAACCGATGTGCTAGACTTTCTGTATAGGACGATAGACCAAGGAGAGGCGATCGCCGATGCCTCAGAAGCCAGTATTCAAGAAATTAAAAGGAGTTGGAATCTGCCATGACTCAACAACCAAGAATACCCGATTTAGAAACTAGACAGCAAAATGTTGCTAGAATGCGAGAATCTTGTCGCCTGCTTGATGCTTGGACGCTAAAGTTAGATGAAGTCCTCGCAATGTTAGAAGCTGATAATCGCCGTCAGCGACAGGAACGTTTAGATGGCAAATATCGCCGAGTGCAAGAAAAAGTAGCCGAATCCTAAATAATTGCCCAAAATTTTTGACTAAAATATTTGTTCCTCATTTGATGGCAAAATAAGGATTAATTATCATTATCTAATTTCAAGGGAGGAATTTGATCGGCAGTTAAAGTAATTACTTTGCCATCTTGCCAAATGCTAATTGATTCCCCTAACTTGCGGTGTTTTTCTATCGCTTTAGCAATTAAACCCGGAGATCCCCCCTAACCCCCCTTAAAAAGGGGGGGACAAGACGGTTCAAAGTCCCCCTTTTTAAGGGGGATTTAGGGGGATCTTATTTGATTGATACTGTCACCATAATCTGACAACTGCCTCAATAAATTTATTTCGTGCTTTGAACTTCGAGCGACTTAATCATTTTCTCAACAACAGGCAAAAACTGCTCGTACTTCCCCGCTTTTGCCTCGTAGGTTATCAAATAAGCCTTGTCATTTTTCATTGTCCAAACATTCAATTTTTTAAACTCTTCATTCCCTTCTTTTGTTGTATAAACAACTCTATACCCGTTTTTACCAGCTAGAGTAGATTCACCCTCTTGAGCTATCTTAGCATTTTTATCTAAATTCAAGATTTCTTGTTTAGATAACTTCGTATATTCATCAAGGGTTTTATTATTCGTCGTAGGTTCAACTGTCACAATCAGCCGTTCCTGAAAGTTATCAGCATCGTTTTCTTTAGGTGAAATAAATTGAACCACATCTTTGGTAACGGCGTTAGACTCTTCTTGTTTAGTCCAATTATCGGGATATTTGATTTTAATACCTTGGGCTGTATTGTCATAACTTGCCAAATTGTCCGCAGCCTCCAATCCCAGCATTTTTCTAATTTCTGGTGTAAACAATGCTGCTACACCAAATATAGCAGCCAAACCAACCCCAAGCAAACCAATTATATGATCTCGCGTCCAGTTACTCATTAATGTCAATAAGTTAGGAGATGATACTACAGTAGAAGATGGTGGAATTCTCCTCAAATTGTTGAAAGCTTGCAACACCTCTGCGGCTGACTGGTAGCGATCGCGAAAATGATATCGCACCATTTTGTTTAAAATATTAGCAAAGCCGTCGCTAACTTGAGTGCGATCGCGCCAAACAATTTCACCGTTAGCATCCTTTGGCAACTCGTGAGGAAGTATGCCCGTCAGCCATTCAATCCCAGTCATTCCCACAGCATAAATATCGCTGCCAAAGTTAGGATGTCCGTTATTTTGTTCCGCTGGCGTATAACCATTTGTGCCGATGCCAATAGTCGGCGGAATTTGCCCTGTAGTGTTAACTATTTGAGTGCTAATTCGTTTGACAGCCCCAAAGTCAATTAAGAATATTTTGCCGTCAGAATTGCGCCTCATTAAATTAGGAGGTTTAATATCCCGGTGGATGACTTTGTGCTGCTGAACAAACACCAATATTTCTACGATTTCCTGCAAAATAGCCATAACTTGCAACTCACTAAGCCGCTGGCCGGGAGTAATTTCTTTGCTTAAATCTCTCCCCTCAATCAACTCTTGAACTAAATAAAATTCCTGATTTTCCTCAAAATGATCCAAAAGTTCGGGAATCTGAGGATGAGTTCCTAGATTGTGGAGGGTGTCTGTTTCTGTTGTAAATAAACGTCTAGCTATCTCTAGAGTTTGCGGATCTGTAAACTGCGGCTTGAGTTGCTTGACGACACACCGAGGATTTCCCGATCGCCTTTTATCTTCAGCCAAGTAAGTTTGACCAAAGCCACCGCCTCCCAAGTGGTTGATGATGTGATAGCGTCCTGCGAGTGTTTGTCCTTGCATGAGAGTTATGTTGGGTAGCAGTAGTGTGCGGGCTGAACTATTGATAGTTTAGTTTAATTTGGGAAACCTGTCATGTTTAACGGCTAGCTTCAGACGATCTCAATTTTGTCAGGTATTAGGGATGAATCTGACTCAAAATCACCCGCAACCTGTCATAATCATCCTTCAACAAAACACTTAAATTCCTGCCCGCTTCCACCAACCAAGATCGATCGCGCATTCGCAACTGATAAATCTCCCGAATCGTCGCCGCCGTCAGCGCATCCACAGGCGCATTCGTCACTCCCAGCAGCGTCCTCAAAAAATCCAACTGCACCGTAAAATCAATCACCTCATCCGGTTCGCAGCGATAAACCGCCTGGTGAATTTGCGGCGGGCGCGGCGGCAAATACTGATAAATTGTACCCCTCGATGGGCCGTGGCCGTTCAACCTTTCCGGTGGCTTCTCAAACCCCACAAGCGCCACTCGAAACTCGGTTTTCAGCATCGCAAAAATCTGCGGTTGTTCTTCCCGCAACTCTTCCAGCGATAAACCCAAAGCCCTAGCTCTGTGCACCGAGTCGATCGGGCTAGTGGTAGCATGGTAAACTACGCCGTAGATTTGATTTTTGGACTCTTCATCTTCCGCCTTCACCCAACTCCCAAAAGGTGGCATCACCGGAAAACTCAAGTCATCCGGTTCCAAGCATTGAGCCAAAAACTCTGTAGTTGCCGTCTCGATGACTTCAGCAATGCGATCGGGATGCCGCTCTTTTGTTCCAAATTGGGGTAAAGGTAAACGCATATTAGTCAGTTGACAGTTGACAGTTGACAGTTGGCAGTTGGCAGTTGGCAGTTGGCAGTTGGCGGTTAGCAGTTGGTTATTTATTATTTGTTATTTGTGAGTGGGTACTAATAACCAATAACCAATAACTAATAACAAATAACAACTGACTAATGACCGCTGACTAATGACTATTTCGCGCGACCAGCCGTAGCATCCACAATATCCAATTGCGATAAGCGGAACGTGATCAGCTTGTCCCAATTGCCACCTTCAAACAATACCGCGACTTTCCCGTCGGTAACTCGCTGCACAAGTCCTTGAAAGCCGTAGTAAATCTCGCCCTTATCTTTAACTCGAACTGCCGAACCTGGAAAAATCATAATTCTTTGAATGTTAAGTTTGCTCTTTATAGCTTACCGTTTCTCGTTTCTAGTTCCCAAGCAGAGCTCGGGAATTAGGCAAACCTTCGCCAACAGGAGACAAAGCTGGGAAACGAAAGTTTGTGAGACTTCTCCCAAAAACTGTTGTGGGGCAGGCCGGAGAGCCTGCCCTTGACGAACTTTTGGATGAGATGTCTATTAGGCTAGGGCTGCTACAGAAACTTTACCAGCAATGCGACCCGCGATCGCCCGCAACTCCCTCGCCGAAGCAGAACCCGGTTGTCCCACGACAATTGGCACACCGGAATCGCCACCTTCCCGCAGCGGAATTTCCAGCGGAATGCGGCCTAACAGCGGCACTCCCAACTCTGCCGCCGTCCTTTCGCCGCCGCCGGAACCGAAAATATCGTATTGCTTGTCAGGCATATCCGGCGGCACAAAATAACTCATATTTTCCACAATTCCCAACACCGACACTCCCAACTGTTGGAACATCTTCAACCCCTTGCGGGAGTCCAACAAAGCCACCGTCTGCGGCGTCGTCACAATCACCACACCAGCCATCGGCACCGCTTGGGCCATTGTCAACTGCGCGTCTCCAGTACCCGGAGGCATATCGACAATCAGATAATCTAAATCGCCCCAATTCACCTGGTAGAGGAACTGTCGGATGATTCCGTTCAACATCGGGCCGCGCCAAATTACAGGCTGGTCTTTCTCAATTAAAAACGCCATCGACACTAATTTGACGCCGTAGTTGAATGCGGGTTCGAGGCTTTCTCCGCTTTTTCCATCCCTAACCATTACTTTCGCGTCCCCCAAACCCAACATATTTGGGTCGTTGGGCCCATAGATATCGGCATCCAGCAAACCCACCTTTGCGCCGGTTTGCGCCAGGGCTACTGCCACATTCACCGCCACCGTGCTTTTGCCGACGCCACCTTTGCCGCTGGAAATTGCGATAATATTTTTAACGCCTTCTATGCCTTGGCGATCGACCACTCCTTTCTGCTGCGGCGTCTCGGCTGTCACCTCCACAGCCACCTTTTCGACTCCTGGCAACTGTTTGACCGCTTTTTGGCAATCTTCGACAATAAACTCTCGCAGCGGGCAAGCAGGCGTTGTCAGCACTAAAGTAAAACTGACGACTCCGCCGTCAATTTTGATGTTACGAATCATGTTCAATTCCACCAAACTTTTTTGCAGTTCGGGGTCTTGCACAGGTCGCAGGATTTCTAAGACTGAACTAATATCGAGTGTACTGGGCATTGTGTTCTCCACCATAGCTCTGCAATTGTGTCAGTGAATGTTCGATCGCAAGTTTAAGTATATTTTTATTGCTATTTTTTAATGTAACTTCATAGCGATCATTTGCAGACCTGCGGTGGCATAATTACATGGCGACTGGATTTGGCAATCATCACCATCTAAGATTCAAATCTGACAACAGAAAATTTTATGACAGTTTCTACAACACTTAAAACCACGACTTCTCCGTTTTTGCCGCCCGCTGACTCTAGAGCTAGAGTCAGCCAATTTATGAAAAGCCTACAAGACGAAATTTGTCAAGCCCTCGAACAGGTCGATGGCGGCGGCAAATTTAAAGAGGACTCTTGGGAACGCTCCGAAGGCGGGGGCGGACGTTCTCGCGTTATGCGCGAAGGCAATGTGTTTGAACAAGGCGGAGTTAATTTTTCCCAAGTTTGGGGCGAAAGTTTGCCTGCTTTGATTCTGACCAAGCACCCAGAAGCTGCCGGTCACGATTTCTACGCCACTGGTACTTCGATGGTGCTGCACCCCCGCAATCCCTACTTGCCTACGGTTCACCTGAATTACCGTTATTTTGAAGCGGGCCCGATTTGGTGGTTTGGTGGTGGTGTCGATTTGACTCCTTATTACCTGTTGGATGAGGATGCAGCTCATTTTCACAAAACTCTGAAATCAGCTTGCGACAAACACCACTCGGACTATTACCAGACATTTAAACTCTGGTGCGACGAATATTTTTACCTGCCCCACCGCCAAGAAACTCGCGGTATCGGCGGCCTGTTTTTTGACTACCAAAACGCTCAAGGCCCGCTTTACCGCGACCAAAATGTCAAAGGGAAAGCTGCTGAGTACAGCAAAAATGTCGGAAACCCGGAGCCTAGAAGCTGGGAGTCGCTGTTCGCCTTCATACAGGACTGCGGCCGCGCATTTTTGCCGGCTTACACCCCAATTGTTGAAAAACATCGATCGAAAGCATACGGCGAGCGCGAGCGCGATTTCCAACTTTACCGCCGCGGCCGTTACGTTGAATTTAACTTAGTGTACGATCGGGGCACGACCTTTGGCTTACAGACCAACGGACGCACCGAATCGATTCTGATGTCCCTGCCACCTCTGGTACGCTGGGAGTATTGTTTCGAGCCAGAACCCAACTCTCCAGAAGCCGAACTCTACTCAAAGTTCTTAAAACCGCAAGATTGGGCGAATTGGATGCCTCAGCAGTCACCGACGTGAGTTAAACTACTGAGAAAGTCCTTAGCTAGCAATTAAGTAGACAGAATGGTAAACTTTTACACAAACACTCATAGTGTGCCATGTTCAAACCCTGCGCGATTTGCGAAAAAGCTTGGACTTTCAGTATCAAGTCACTACTTACTTATGCAAAAACCACGCAACTATAAGTAGAAGATTTAAATGTTGATCGGATGCCAAAAAATCACAAACTAGCGCAGGCAATAGCTGACTGTGGATTCTCTGAATTCAAGCGTCACCTAGAATATAAGGCGAAAAAGTTTGGTTGTGAAATAATCATTGCTGACCGCTGGTTTCCGCCCTTGCAAAACAATAGTCAAGCTGTGGGCATATCCAAGATATGCCACTGAAAGAAAGAACCTTCAACTGCGAAAGTTGTGGTAATTCGATGGACAGAGACTTGAAGGCAGCGATTAATTTATCACGCTTGGCTAAAGCGCGAAAGCTTACTGAGGGATAACCGCTCCCATGCTCCCTGTGAAGTAAGAAGCAAATGTCTAGACTTGTCTAGTATTTGTATAGCAGAAAGTAACCACCGCGATAAATAGTAATAAATTTGAGGGAAGGGTCAGTGATTCATATTGATCAAAAAACCCACACGCTATCTGACGGTACAACAGTTATCGTCTTAGCACCGACAGGACGGTTGGACATCACGACAGCTTGGCAATTCCGCCTCAAGTTGCAAGAGTGTATTTCCAAACTCAGCCGTCATGTCGTCGTGAATCTTGGTCAGGTAAACTTTATCGATAGTTCTGGCCTGACCTCGTTGGTAGCCGGTATGCGCGATGCGGATAAAGTTAAGGGCAGTTTCCGCATTTGCAATGTTCATCCAGAAGCCAAACTGGTGTTTGAAGTGACCATGATGGATTCTGTCTTTGAAATATTTGAAACAGAAGAAGAAGCTCTAGAGGGGGTGCCGCGCGCAAGTTAAGAAAACCGGGCGGTTGAAACCGCTTCTACACAAACTTGCACGTGCCTCCGCAGGTTGAAGAAGACCGGGCGATTGAAATCGCGTCTACACAAACTTGCACGTGTCTGGTGCAGGTTAAAGACCGGGCGGTGAAAATTACGCGATCTTCTTCTTTAGTCCGCGGAGGCGGACTTTGTTTCTGTAGACGCGGTTTCAACCGCCGTCCGATCCGATTCCAAGCGTATTGGCAAATATTTCAGAAGCAAAATCCTGACGCTTGACAAATCTAAAAGGGCCCATTAAAGCTCCCCAGATAGCCTTACCTGTCGTGGGGTTTATTCCTTTGTCGTAGCTGAGAAATTCCTCGTCTGCGGCTTCAAATCCCAAGTCTACTTGGTAAGTTTGCCCATCGTAGGTAAAGCAGCAACGAGTTCCCTCCGGCAGAGATGCCCGAAATCGATAGCGGTTTGAGCCTAAATTTTGCACCGCAACCGAGAGGGTGCAGCCGGGAAGAAGTTCGACTTGCTCGCCCTTGAGTTTTGCCAGTAAGTCGGGGTTGCGACCGGCTCCTTTGACGGCTGCGATATCCTTGAACATATAATACTGAGCTTCTATAAGTTCCGGCGCTGTCTTCACGTGCCTCAGTTGCACGATGCGGGGACGGTAGGGCTTGTCTAATTCTAGAATATTGGCTTGTTCGGCAAACAGGGCAATACTCGGTTCGTCCAAGAGAGGCACGGGCAGGGGTCTTTGCCAAAAACGCAGGTGGACGTACCACGCCGGATCTGCTAGCGCTTGTTCTCGGTTGTCAAATTCGCCCGCCATGTATTGGGCTAAAGCTCTTAATTCAGGAGAAATTGTCATGTTCGTTCGATTTTTGAGGATTGGGCTTGACAATAAAATTTGATTGTGGTAAGGGTTGCCCGAAGAGGGCCGGGCAAGTCAGAAGATGGGATTTATCAGCGATCCCAGAAGAGCTATGATTGTAAAGATACTTGGCTTTTGCCATCGTATTGCGACAGATTAATTGTTGCTGCCGATCGCCCGCAAAATCTTCTTGATAAAATTTTGCCTCGCAGTCTCGGCTGCACAGTTAAAAAAACTGGCAAATTTTGCCAGCCCGATCGCCAATTTACTCCCCCGACTTTACTCATGCCGCGCTGGTCCACTTGTGGCGGCACAATTATTTATCTATAAAACTCAGGTGAACAAGAACCGTACTGTTTCAGATACTAAGCGAAGTTTCTATACGATTCACACTCGACCGATTAACTCAATTTACCGTCGAGTGGTGGAAGAGTTGATGGTAGAAATGCACTTGCTTTCGGCGAATGTCGATTTTCAATACGACCCGATTTATGCTTTGGGCGTGGTGACAGCTTTCGATCGATTCATGCTCGGGTACGCCCCAGAAGCAGACAGACTTTCGATTTTTAACGCTTTGTGCAAAGCCCTAGAAGACGATCCCGATCGCTACAAGCAAGACGCTCACAGATTGGAAAGCTTGGCCGATCGCCTTGGAGGGTCTGAGTTGCTCTCGTGGCTCGATCGCTCTACCAGCTTTGAAGATACAGGAGATTTGCAAGCATCCCTAGGGGCGATCGCCAGCAACGCTCAATTTAAGTACAGTCGCTTATTTGCGATCGGTTTGTTCTCACTGTTAGAAAAAGCTGACCCCGAAATGGTAAAAAACCAAGAAACTCGCAACGAGGCGATCGGCAAAATCAGTGCAGCTTTGCATTTACCTGAAGACAAAGTTAGCAAAGATTTAGATTTGTACCGCAGCAATTTGGAAAAAATGGCCCAAGCGCGAATAGTGCTTCAAGATGTCATCCAAGCTGAACGGAAAAAACGTGAAAAACGAGAAACAAAAGTTACTGCCGGCCCCTCCGCAGACTCTTCTGAGAGCAATAATTAATTGTTTGAAGTCATTAGTCATTAGTCAGAAGGAAAAGGGAATTGTTTGTTTTAGGTGGCAAACAAACAATTCCTTTAATTTTTTTTTCAATTGTGACGGATGTCTTGTGACCAAAAAGAATTGGTTTAAAGCCGGAATCCCGATCGGGAGAAATTAAAATCAGACGATTCATTACTCCAATCCCACATCCCCCTTCCTTCTGCTGTCAACTGTCAACTGTCAACTGTCAACTGTCAACTGTCAACTGTTTCTGGCTCAAAAACTAAAAATCCCGCTTTTTGAATTGAGCGGGATCGACTTAACCAAAATAGAGCTGTTGGACGTGGTACTACGGCTGCGGCTCAAAATTAACGGCGTTAGCTTGCAGCCAATTGCTGAGATTTGACAGAACTTCGGTTCCAGAAGACGGCTTACCCAAAGCTGTGGGGTTTACGGGTTCAGGTCTGACCAAGTTGCGGTCGATCGCTGCGTTGACTTCTTTGGAAATCAAATCGTGAAGCTGCTCTTTAGCCCTAGCCCTTTGAAAGTGAGCTCCCTCTTCCGTCGTAGCGTACAGAGGGGGCAGCCTATTTAAAGCATAAGCCGCAATATCTCCCACATCCAGACTCTGCTCGCTGCTCGCCGCCTCAATTTCTGCCACCCTGGCGATCGCCTCGCTAAGCACCAACTCTTCCATCACATTGATGAACTGTTTGCGCGGCAGAACCACCACTTCTCCGGTCAACAAAGCTCCCATCAGGCGATCGAGAGCCATGTACTCTTCGATCGACAATTCAGAAGCCGTATTGCAGATTCGTCCCACCTCAGCTTCCATAGACGGCGTTAAATAGCCGTCTTGCAAAGCCTGTTCAACAATTTTTTCAATACTCATATATGCTTCCCGCTCAACGGCATCATTAATACAGTTTTGTTTTGTAAAGACGCAATTGCTGGCGTCTTGAGATTCGAGTTTTGAGGCTTGAGTTGAGAATTTTTGTACAAATCATAACCCAATAGTGATAACCCAGAACAGTTATCTACACACCCCAGCCACAAACTTACCCCATAATTGACTTTTAAATTCGTCAAAATCGGTAAAAAGTCCTACTCAACTCCCTGAAGCCGCCAAGGTACCGGATCGACAGACTGCCCGTGCACGTAAAGTCCCCAGTGCAGGTGAGGGCCTGTCGAAGCCCCCGTTGACCCCAAAGCACCAATTACTTGACCCGCTTTCACGAAATCGCCTTCCTTGACATCAATCCGGCTGAGGTGCATCAAAATACTTGCTACCCCTTGACCGTGGTCGATACCAACTACATTACCGTGGATTTTGAACCCTTGGGATTCGCGTCCCACGAGAGACACGCGACCGGCAGCCGGTGCAACTACAGGGGAACCGTAAGCGCCCGCGTAATCGACGCCGCGGTGGTAGTAGTCCTTAGCAAATACCCCATTATAGTACCGACGCACGCCGTAAATAGTGGTAATTTCGCCGGAGTTGGGGCGCAACAATTTGCCATCCCAAAATTTTTGGGGTGTCACCAGTGCTTTAAACGCGTCCACGCGATCGAATTCGGCATCGGTACCTTCGGAGTCTTTCCCAGGTGGCAGCCAGATGGATTGAGTGGGAAAATCTCGATCGCGCACTTGCACATTCAACTTCTGCACTTGTCCGTCACCGGAGACTTGAACAACGCGCGCACCGGGTTTCTCCAGTGGTGTCGTCGGTAGCAGGGCCCGAAAGCGATTATTGCCGATCGGAAAAGCAGGGTAATTTTTCTGCTGTAAAGACACTTTTGGAGTTTCCCCGCCGTTACCGTCAACCTGAATAATTACCGACAGCGTATCACCCAGTTCGGGATTTGGCGGCGTCACCTGCACCTGCAAAGCTTGCACCGGCGATACCAGACTGAGAATGCTGGCAACAATTGGGCCAGTCAAAATCGCCCTGTTCATGTTTGCTTTCAATAGCCTACACTCCAAAATAGCACTCGCAACTATTTTGGCACTTTGTCCGCAGTTAGCTCGATTCGCAGTTGCTGTCATTACCGATATCCTTAACCTTTGTCTAGCTAATGTTATACAAAGTAGCTAAATTTAGCACGCTTTGACTCAAAAAGGTAAAGGACTATTATGAGTTATGCTGCGCTGCATAAAAGATGAGATCAAAAAACCTTGTTCAAACATATTATAAGTTTTGAATATTTGACATATTTATTAGACAAATGCCACATTTGTAGATATTATAGAGGTTAAAATGCTATGCCAAGCGAGCAAAATAGACCCAAAGAATACGATGCCGTCCTTGGCGGTCAAAATTTAATTCCTATGAATGCGGCGGTACTGGGAGGAATTGCAGGCGTTAAAAGCCGCTTGGCATCGCCCGATGTTGCAGTGAGAATCGCTGCACTCTCCGATGCGCCCAAATATGGAGATGCAGGATTAGATTTGATAATTGGGGCATTGCAGGATGAGTCAATGCAGATAAAATTAGCGGCCTACTCACTGCTGAAGGATAAAAATGACTTAAAGATAAAACTACAGTTTTCCAAGTATTTACCCACATTTAAATTTGATGTCATCACAGTCGATTCCTCTGGCAAAGAAAACAGCCGCACTAAGTCATTTGCTCGCTTCTTCCCTGAAGACTTAGGTAACTCAACTTTACTGGAAATGGTTTACATTCCCGGTGGCAAATTTATGATGGGTTCTCCTTACAGAGAAGCAGGACGAGAGAATTGTGAAAATCCGCAGCATCAAGTTACAGTAGCCAGTTTTTATGCAGGCAAATACCCCATCACCCAAGCACAGTGGGAAGCAGTAATGGGAAACAACCTATCGTATTACAAAGGCGAAAAACATCCTGTAGAGCAAGTATCGTGGAATGATGCTGTCGAATTCTGTGACAAAATTTCGCTACAAACCGGGAAAAAGTATCGCCTCCTGAGTGAAGCAGAATGGGAATATGCCTGTCGTGCGGGTACAACAACCCCATTTCACTTTGGGGAAATAATTACCACTTATTTAGTTAACTATAGCGGACGCAAAGCCTCCGCAAACGCTTCCAAAGGACTCTACCGAGGAGAAACAACAGATGTCGGGAGTTTTCCCCCTAATGCCTTTGGACTGTACGATATGCACGGCAATGTTAGCGAATGGTGTGGCGATAAATGGCACCAAAATTATGAAGGCGCACCAACTGACGGAAGTTGCTGGGAAAGTCACGCAGGTAGGGGTAGAGTGGTACGTGGTGGCTACTGGGATTCTTTTGCGGTTCATTCCCGCAGTGCCTATCGTAGCTGGAATTCCGTGGGTAGTTGCGTCGTGGGCTGCGGTTTTCGTGTAGCTCTTGTTTTTGTCTAGTTTGTAGGGTGCGGATTCTTCTACAATCTGCAAATGCGATCGACAATCTCACAGCGACGCACCATGGAAAATAAAGTGCGATCGAACTAATTAAACCCTGTGGTGCGTCGCTTTTAGATTTTTCGATTTTTTACCGAGATTCTGGATTGCGACGCACCCTACACCTCAAAATCCCCCCCCTGCTGACGTATTGCGGTAAATCGATCGCAAGTTAAGCTCGATCGCACCGCACATCTCACAGATCCGCACCCTACAATTAGCTGGCTTGCGCCTTCGGAAGAAACATTTTTTCAACAATATTTTTCCGCAGATAAACTGTCAATGGTTTTTCGATGAAAGAGTAGAATATGCAGCCGACAACTACAGCAAACAATGCCACCATAGCCGGAGCAAAGAAACCGTCGAAATATTTTCCTAAATTTGCCTTTTGCACAATTTTTGTAGTTGCTGATATCACCGGGCTGTGGAGCAGAAATATTGAATATGAGGCATCGCCCAGGAAAATTAAAAGATAAGGAAGTCTCGGAGAATCCTTAAGGTCGATCGAAGTTGCAGCAACGATTAATATAGCTGCCAGCACTGCAAAAGTCTTGATCCGATCGAACTCAATGTTGCCCCAAGCCACAAACAGTCCTAAAATAACATATCCTAAATTTGCTATCCCAAATAATATCCATCTGTAATTAGTAATCTTATTGTTATATTTAAGCACGATATACGCAGCCAAGCCACCCAAAACAAATTCTAGATTCATATTTCCAAATACAGTATTCAGCAAGAAAAAAGCATCGGGAAATTGTATTACTTTAGAAAAATGTAGAAGTGTGACAAATAGCCAAGCCGACAGCAGAGGCACAGACTGTTTAGGTTTTAGCCAGATAGCTATGCTGAACAATACATAAAAATAAATTTCGTAAACTAAAGTCCAACCTACATCGAGAATTGGCTTGCCATATTGAGGAATCAATAGCAGCGACAGAATTATCTTGTCCAAACTTAAGTCTTGAGCATTAGCAAAACCTGGAATCAGTAGAAAGAAAAACACAACTGTCAGAGTAATTATCCAGTAGATTGGGTAAATTCGCACGCAGCGCTTGACTAAAAATGATTTTAACTGGTCTTTTTTACCGATCGCCGATCGGTGAACGTAGACCATGATAAAACCGCTCAATACAAAAAAGTAATCAACACCACTCCACCCAGCCTGAAATAAATTAAAAAAAGTAACTTGATTTAATCTTTCCGTGCTCATCTGGTTGACGTGAAACATTACCACCAATAAAGCCCCAATCCCTCGATAAACTTGCAAGAGATTAAGCTTTTTGTGAGGATTTGAACTCTTTGTCATTAGAAAATACCTTGTTCAAGAGTGGCAGTTGGGCTTGCTACTCAACTATAGTCAACGCCCCCCAACATAGTCAACACATTAAACACTATAATATAACTTTACACTTTTTTCATAAAGTTGTGCAAGAAGACTTCCGACTGATTGTTGACTTAGTTCTAGTTCTCGCTGCTGCCGCAGCAGGAGGACTCTTTGCATCGTTGTTGCGACAGCCGGTAATTCTCGGATACCTCCTGGGAGGGATCGTAGTTGGGCCGGCCGGTTTGGGGCTGATTAAAGAATTAGTTCAGGTAGACACCCTGGCAGAATTTGGTGTGGCTTTTCTGTTGTTTGCTTTGGGAGTAGAGTTTTCATTCGCCGAACTAAATCGAGTTAAAGCAATTAGTCTGGGCGGGGGGGGCTTGCAAATTGTGCTGACGATCGCCATTACTACTGCAATTTCCTTGGGTGTAGGCTGGGTAGAATCCCCTGCCCAAGGGGTGTTTTTAGGGGCAATCCTGTCGCTTTCCTCGACGGCGGTTGTACTCAAATGCTTGATGGAACGCAATGAAGGCGGTACTTCCCACGGACAAGTCATGCTGGGAATCTTGGTAGTTCAAGATTTGGCTTTGGGGCTAATGCTGGCAGTTTTGCCGGCCCTCAATCAGCCCGCAGAGGCGATCGGCATGACGGTAGTCTGGGCCCTGGTGCGGATCGGATTATTTGCTGCGGGTGCAGTAGTAGCGGGCATTTGGATCGTACCGCAGTTGCTGCGCTACCTCGCGAGAACAGAAAGCCGGGAACTGTTTTTGCTGGGAGTTGTGGTTTTGGCTTTAGGGATTGCGCTGCTGACAGAATATCTGGGTTTCTCGATCGAGATGGGCGCATTTGTGGCGGGTTTAATGATTTCGGAGGTGGAATATGCCGACCAAACTCTAACTTATGTCGAGCCTTTGCGAGATATTTTTGCATCCTTATTTTTTGTTACCATCGGAATGTTAATCGACCCGGTGTTTCTCTGGAACCATCTAGAGTTAATTTTGGGACTGGTATTTCTAGTATTTGTCGGCAAATTCTTGATTGTAACGCCGATCGTCCGATTATTTGGCTATCCCCTAAAAACAGCATTAATCGCAGGTTTGGGCTTAGCTCAAATCGGAGAATTTTCCTTTGTACTCGCTAGTTCTGGCCAAGCTATGGGACTGGTTTCGCGAAACGTTTACCTATTAATTTTAGGAACGACAGCAGTCACCTTGGTGCTGACGCCGTTTGTATTGAGAAGCGTGCCACAGTTATTCAAGTGGGCGGAAAATTTCGGGCCTTTGCAGCACTATTTTGACCAAACATCTCAACCTGTCGAAATAGCTGAAACTTTGCCGGAACAAAATCATGTTGTGGTTTGTGGCTACGGGCGAGTTGGCAGAAATTTAGTCAAAGTGCTGCAAAGCCGCAACTGTTCAATTGTGGTAATCGACGAGTCGGAAAGCAGAATTCAAGAGTGCAGAGTGTCAGGAATTCCTTACATTTACGGGAATGCTGCCAGCTTGCACGTATTGGAAGCCGCCGGGGTAGAACGCGCCAAAGCAATGGCGATTACTCTTCCCGATCCGATGAGCACTCGCTTGTGTCTGAAGCGGGCTTTAGAATTAGTCCCGGATTTGGATATTGTGGTGCGCGCCAACAAAGATAAAGATATTGAACTGCTTTACCAACTGGGGGCTTGGGAAGTTGTGCAGCCGGAGTTTGAGGCTAGTTTAGAACTGTCTGCCCACTTGCTAGCTGGTATGGGTTTGTCAGCAATGGCTATTGGGCGAGATGTGCAGCAAATTCGCAGCAGCCGCTATCTGGAATTGCGGCCGGCGCGGGAACCTTTGGCGGTTTCGCGGGATTTGAAAGTGGCGGTTCGAGATCTCAACGGCGATTGGTACAACTTACCGGAGGGCTCTCCCATTGGTGGGATGACTCTGGAAGAAACTAACTTGCGGCAGTTGACAGGGGTCAGTGTGATGGCGATCGTCCGCGAAGATGGCGAGGAAATTGATTATCCTAACGGGAAGGCTGCTTTGCTGTCGGGCGATCGACTTTTGGTAGTGGGTGAACCGGAAGAACTGATTAGTTTTGAGTTGCTGGCGAAGGGCGAAGTTGCTGTCCCCGAGGGCGACAGTTCTTGTCAGTGGTTGAGGTTACCAGCCAACAGTCCTTGGGTTGGCCAAAAACTGTCAGAGGTAGATTTGCTCACTCAGTATGGGGTGCAGGTGCGGGCGATCCGCCGGGAAGGGAAGTTTACTCGCTGGCCGGATGGAACTACTGATTTGCAAGAGGGCGATCGTTTGCTGCTGTGCGGCGGCTTCTACGAGCTCGGCTTGATGCAGCGGACGGCCTCGCCTCCGCTGCCGCAACCAGCCTTAAAGCTGCCTTTTGTCACCGCCCAAGTTAGCGAAAAGCTATTTAGCGATTAGTCATGGGGCATGGGGCATGGGGCATGGGGCATGGGGCATGGGGCATGGGGCATTGGTGCTGTCCGCGCGATCGAACGTTATTAGTCAGACGGAAGACGGAAGAGGAAAGACGGAAGAGGGAAGCCCTGTAGGGGATGTAACGGATGTAATATCAAATCCGGTAGCATCGGAATAATATATTTCAATTATGTAGTGCGAGCGTCTCGCTCGCGATTGGTTCGCGAGCGAGACGCTCGCACTATATAACTCCGATGCACCCGGAAACGATATAACGGATGGAAGGAAGAGCGAACAGGAAAGATTTTCCCCCTCTCCCCCTCTTCTTCACGCGTTGGGTTTGAGATAAGCAATTGCCGATCGCGAGATCAGAATTTGTGTTTCTGAGGCATCGAGGAGGCAAATGCAGCTATGATCCTGCCAAAAAATTCTGCCGGCTAACAAGTCGCCAGTCATCAGTTTGATCTCTAACTGTTCTTTGTCTTTGATGTAGCTTTGTATTAAGCGAACGCTGGGCAATCCGGTCTCAAATTCAGACATACTGGGAAATGGGTAAATTGGTTATTAGTCATTAATCATTAGTCATTAGTCATCGGTCATTAGTGCTGTCCCCGATCGCGAACAGCATTAGTCATTTTTTTGCTATCAACTGTCAACTGCTTGCGGGTTCGCGTAGACGAAGGGTCAACTGCTTTACCCGATCGCCCTTCGGCTACGCGAGCGGATAAACGCAGTCGTTGGGTCAACTATTAACTGTCAACTGTCAACTGTCAACTGTCAACTGTCAACAGAGGTTTGTTTTTATGTCGATCGAGTTTGCGAAGTATCACGGACTGGGCAATGATTTTATTCTGATTGACAACCGCCACTCCTCAGAACCAGTTTTAACACCAGAACAAGCTGTGTCCATGTGCGATCGACATTTTGGGATCGGCGCAGACGGCGTGATTTTTGCTCTTCCGGGTCAAAACGGCACTGACTATACGATGCGGATTTTTAACTCCGACGGTTCGGAACCGGAAATGTGCGGCAACGGGATTCGCTGTTTGGCTAAGTTTATCGCCGATTTGGAAGGTGAGAAGGCAAAAACTGAGTATCGCATCCACACTCTGGCGGGTGTGATTAGCCCCGAATTGCGATCGGACGGTCAGGTTAAGGTGGATATGGGACTTCCCCGGTTGCTGGCTGCGGAAATTCCGACAACTTTGGCGGCGCCAGATGCCAAAGTGATAGATGTGCCGATCGAAGTTGCTGATAAATCTTGGTCTGTTACCTGTGTCAGCATGGGAAATCCTCACTGCATTACGTTTGTAGAAGATGTTTCGGCTGTGGCTTTGGAAACTCTCGGCCCTCAATTTGAACACCACCCAGCCTTCCCGCAGCGTATAAATACCGAATTTATTCAAGTGATACGACGGGACTACGTAAAAATGCGGGTGTGGGAAAGGGGCGCAGGTGTTACTCTAGCTTGTGGGACTGGTGCTTGTGCTGCTGTGGTGGCTGGGGTGTTGGTCGGAAAGTGCGATCGGACAACTGCTGTTGAACTCCCCGGTGGCGTTTTGGAAATCGAATGGGCAGAAGTTTCTGGGCGGATTTACATGACTGGGCCAGCACAGCGAGTATTTACTGGTTGTCAGTAGTCAGTTGACAGTTGTCAGTTGACAGTTGTCAGTTGACAGTTGACAGTTGACAGTTGACAGTTGACAGTTGACAGTTGACAGTTGACAGTTGACAGTTGACAGTTGTCATTGGTCATTGCTCAAAAGGAGTTTTTTGTGGAATTAACAAACAAGAAAAATTCTTAAATTCCAAATTTTTCTTTAATTCTTTAATTATCAAGAATGCTCAATGACTAATGCCTTGCGCCTTGTGAAGTCATATCAAATCCGGTAGCATCGGAATAATATATTTGAATGATGGAGCGTGCGAGCGTCTCACTCGGGAACCAATCGTTCGCTATGGACGCTTGCACTACATAATTCCGATGCAACCGAAAACGATATCATAGGCTGAAGACTAATGACTAATGACAACTGTCAACTGTCAACTGTCAACTGTCAACTATCAACTGACTAAGCCTGAATTCTCAAATCTAAAATCTAAAATTAAGTAGGTGGATGTGCATGGCTGGAGGTATTTATCTGATTCAGGACGACGACAGGCTGGTAGAAATGATGGAACAGCCCTACGACTCGGAAGACCAGTTACAAGACTTGCTTGTAACTTATCCTAATCTGATTGCCGGAGATCAAATCGATCGCGCGACGGCGCGGAAGTGGCTGTTAATTTCACGGGAATCAGTGCCCACCGATGAGGAAACTGCCGTCCAATGGTCGCTGGATCATTTGTTTCTCGACCAAAATGCAGTTCCTACTTTGGTGGATGTCAGGCGCACTCCTAATGCTGCACTCCGGCAAAAAGTTTTGGGTCAGTCGATCGACTATGCTGCTAATGCGTTGGTTTACTGGCCAATAGATTCAATTATTGCTCTGTTTGAAGCCAATTGTCGCGATCGGGGTCGCGATCCCGAACAGATTTTTGAAGAGTTTCTCGGTGCGGATGCTAATGAAGACCTATTTTGGCAGAAAGTTAAAACTAATTTGCAAGCCGGTAAAATTCGCTTAGTATTTGTAGCAGACGAGATTTCCGCTGAAATGCGCCGAGTTGTGGAATTTCTCAACGAACAAATGGACCCGCTTGAAGTTTTGGCCCTGGAAATTAAGCAATATGTAAGTGAAGATGGTTTGAAAACCTTGGTTCCCAGAGTTATCGGTCAGACAGCCGAAGCACAGCATAAAAAATCCAACGCAATGCGCGAAAGAAGGCGCTGGGATGAATCGTCATTTTTTGCGGAAATCAAAGCTAGACAAGGCGCGGACGAGGCGCAAATGGCAAGAGCTATCTACCTTTGGGCAAAAAGTCAAGAACCCGAAATTCAAATCCATTGGGGAACGGGGGACACCTACGGCGGTTTCGCCGCCGGGTTGCATCACAGAGGCAGAAAACCATATCAGTTATTCACTGTAGATATTGCTGGCAGAATGGAGATTTCTGCTGACAATTACGGTTCCCAACCGCCATTTAATGCAGAAAAAAATTGGCTGGAATTGAGAAATAAGCTAAGTTCGATCGGTCTTTCGCTACCTACAGAACCGGGCGAGAGAAGGTCGCCGAGTCTGGCTTTATCTACTTTGGAAGACGAATTTGCCCTCCAGCAAGTTATGGAAACGTTCAACTGGGCGATCGAGCAAATTAAAACGTTATAGTCATTGGGAATTGGGAATTGGGAATTGGGAATTGGGAATTGGGAATTGGGAATTGGGCATTTAAATTAGACATCTCCAATAATTCTTGTGGAACAAGCATCCTGCCTGTTCAAAACTGGCTTTTCTGGAGATGTCTATTGCATATTCAGGGCAGGCGGGACACCCCACAAGATTTTGAGTCTTTTTTGATATACAATTTAAATGCAGAGCAGCTTATCACCAACAACTAACCAATAACCAATAACCAGTAACCAGTAATTAATAGCGAATGTTTGCTTGTTTCAAACGGCGCAGGGCTTCTCCCAGCCGATCGCAATCTGCAATCAAACTAACCCTCACATATCCTTCACCACCAGGCCCAAAAGCATTACCAGGAGTCACAACAACACCCGTTTGCTGCAAAACATTCAGGGCAAAATCTGTCGAACTCATGCCCTGAGTGCAAGGAACCCAAAGATACATTGCAGCCAGAGGTTTAGGAATATTCCACCCCAATTCTGCCAATCCTGCAACCATAAAATCGCGACGAGTGCGGTAGCGTTCCTGCACTTCGTGCAAGTAACTGTCGGGTAATTGCAACGCTGTTTCTGCTGCTGCTTGCAAGGCAGAAAATATGCCGTAATCTAAGTTAGTTTTTAAAGTTCGCAAACCTTGAATGATCCGGCTGTTTCCAACTACAAAACCGACTCGCCAGCCGGCCATATTGTAGGTTTTTGACATGGTGTGAAATTCAACTCCGATTTCTTTGCCGCCGGGAATTTCTAATAAACTTGTCGGTTGATAGCCGTCAAAGGCTAATTCCGCATAACACAAATCGTGAACCAACAAAATTTGATGTTTGTGTGCGAAAGCAACAATATCTTTGTAAAATTCGCGGGGGGCCGTTGCTCCGGTCGGATTGCTGGGATAATTAAAGTAGAGAATTTTGGCTTGTTCGGCTACGCTGTCGGGAATGGAACCTAAGTCAATTACCCAGTCATTCTCTGGTTTGAGGATGATGTTGTGAACTTTGGCACCGGCGATGATTGGGCCGCGAAATAATACGGGATAAGCGGGACTCGGTACTAATACTAAGTCGCCGGGATTGATATAGGCGATCGCAAAATGCGCTAAACCTTCTTTAGAACCCAATAAAGGTAATGCTTCCCCTTCTGGATCGAGTTCAACATTGTAGCGGCGGCTGTACCATTTGGTAATTGTACGGCGAAAACTGGCAGTTCCTTCAAAGGGCGGATAGCCGTGATTTGCAGGATTTTGGATAGCTGCGATGGCGGCTTCTACTACCGGTTGCGGAGTCGCACCGTCGGGGTTTCCCATTCCTAAGTCTATTAAATCTAGTCCTTGTTCGCGGGCGCGGGCTTTGAGTTCGTCGAGACGGGCAAATACGTAGGGCGGTAGTTTTTGCAACCTGTCAGCAGGGCTAATCCAATCCAAAGTCATTTTTTGTGTATCAGTTATTAGTTGTTTTTCGGGTTCGTAGTAAGGACTGAAGTCCTTTCTCACACAGTTTTTTAAGGACTAAAGTCCTTACTCCAAACTGTTTTAATTATTAATTTTTAATTGTCTCACAAGTTGTGCGGTAGAAAACATCGGATTTTGCCTGGTTAGTAGTAAGGATTTCAGTGCTTTCTAGGGCAACCTTTCAAGGACTAAAGTCCTTACTACAAACTTTTTTAATTCTTGATTTTCAATTCTCCCACAGGTGCGGTGGTAGAAACCATCGCTGCCATTAATTGTTCGGGAACAACTTTAAATGGCAGTCTGTGGATGTCCGAATTGGGATGGCAGGCTATTTCGGCGGCGCGCTGCAATTGTGTGAGGCTAACGTCTCCGAGTCCTAAGTTGTCTAAAGTTTGAGGCAATCCAATCTCGGCGTAGAATTTTAGCAGTTGCTGTCTGGCGGTTGCTGCTAGTTGATTGTTTTGCAGAATTTCTTCTAGCCGCAGTTGCACTAATATGCCGTAGGCAACTTTTTCGCCGTGCAATGTGCCGTGACTTGCTAATAGATGAGTTAGGCCGTTGTGGACGGCGTGGGCGGCGACGGTGCGACACCCGGCCCCGCCAATTCCGCCGATTACTCCTGCTAGCAATACGGTGGCGTCTGTGACTTCTTGCCAGGTTTCGCTACCTGGTTCTTTGAGGGCGGCGGCTGCTTTTTGGAACAGGATATCGCGCAGGATTCTAGCTTGTTGGACGGCAGAAATTATCAGAGTTTGTTCTGAGTGTCCGCTGCTGACTGATGCTTCGTACCATTTGGCGATCGCATCTCCAATTCCTGCTACTAATGTCCGCTGCGGTGCAGTTTGAATTAAGCCGTAGTCGAGGACTAGCAAATCGGGACATCTGGCTAATGTGACATCGTATTGGAACGCACCTTGTTCGGAATAAATGTTAGAAAGTGCTGTCCAAGCGGCGCAGGTGGCTGCTGATGTGGGGATGGTGACGATCGCCATTTGGCACTGATGGGCGAGAAGTTTGGCTGCATCCAAGGCTTTGCCGCCGCCGACGCCGATGATGAAGTCGGCTTTGTGGGTTTGGACGGCTGCGCGGAGGGTTTCGAGGCTGGTTTCGCTGCAATCCTTGCCGTAGGCTGTTTGCGCGGATTGTAGCTGTTGTTGTTCGAGGATTGGTTGCAGGTAGGGTTGGGCGGCGGCGAGGGAGTTGCTACCGCCGACTATTAGGGGCCGCTTTCCGAAACGGGCGATCGCATTTCCGGCTTGTGATAGAGCGTTTTGACCGCGCAATACACAGGCGGGAGCAATTGTCAAGGAATAAATTGCAGTAGGGGTGGCGGTTTTGGTGCTTTGGGTTTGAGTCATCGAACCAGTGGATGAGTGACGGGAAGGTAGACGCTTTGCAGGATTGCTGGATTTTATAGGATAACTCTAACTCGTGTTGGGCAACATGGTAACTTTTGTAAAGTTTTTATTAAGTATTGTGGTTGGGCATGGGCTGGGGGGGGTTGTAAGGGCGATCGGTATAATGAATGTACAGCACGGCGAGAATAAAACCTATGACTCAAAGTTTTCAAGACTTATCCACACAACAATTCGCTGATTTATCGGTGTTTCCTGGGACAAGTTGGGTGGTATTAGCTGAGCCTGTGCCGCAAGGATCGATTCATCGCTTGAAGATGAAGCAAGGTACAATTATTCCAGTTCATACTCATCCGGCTGATGAGTATGTATTCGTCGTTTCGGGTAGTCTTAAAACGGGCGATCGGGTGTGTGAAGCGGGATGCTTTTGGACAACCCCAAAAGGAACAAGACAAGGAGCGCATGAAGCGTTAACCGATGTAGAGTTAATCACTATTCGGCTGGGAGCAATGGGAGAATTTGAAGGAACATAACTTAGGATGAATGGATAGCTATGCAGCTAAATATCGCTAGTATATCGATATTGAGTTCTCCTAAGATATGACATTAAATTGCAGCGCAATTCCAAAAACATGGCAGTGAGCAAACCTACTATTCTGTCGATCGCTCTTTTATTAGTGCTAGGAAGTTCAATTTTCCTAAATATTCTGCTTTTGGGTCGAGCCAAACAGTATTATCGCGAACTCAATCAAACTCGCTTAGATCCTCTGGGATTGACCAACCATCCTATCAATGCCCAGCCAGTTACTAATACCAAGCAAACCCGTGTGGTTTTCTTTGGTGACTCCAGGGCCGCCAGTTGGACATCGCCCAATCTCGGTGAATATGAGTTTATTAACCGGGGAATTGCTTCTCAAACCTCTGTTCAGGCGATCGAGAGATTTGCCTATCATGTGAGTTCCTTAAAACCCAAAATCGTAATTATCCAAGTTGGTGTCAACGATCTGAAAACCATTCCCTTGTTTCCTGAAAGCAGAAATGCGATCGTTGCCAATTGTCAAGCAAATATTAAGCGAATTGTCGAAGAATCGAAGAATCTAGGTGCAGTAGTAATCGTGACTACTATTTTCCCAGTCGGAGAAGTGCCACTAGAACGCAAGCCTTTTTGGTCTGATGACATAAGTCTGGCAATTAAAGAAGTCAATACCTACATCGCCACCTTAGCTGGAGATAAAATTATAGTGTTTGATACATTCCCTATTATTGGCGATAGTCAGGGCATGATATTGCCGAAATATAGAAGCGATGAACTGCACTTGAACGGACAAGGGTATGAAATTCTCAATCAGAATTTGTCGCAACTGCTCAATACAATGGAACAGAAGAAAGTACAGAAATAGAAAATGTATAAAATTTCATTTTTGACACACAAACAATATATTAGTTAATGAGAGCCACAAAAATATGCCATACAGTCAATTCACAACCATTAGCAAGGTTAAAGAAGCCTTCAATTTAACCACAGTAGAAGGAATCAGATTTTTCCCTAAAATTGCCCCCATCCAACCCAGTATTAGTCTGGCGGCAACTCTGGAAGAAACTTTACCGCTTGCTGTAGCTACAGGCAGCGAAAAAGCCAGATCGGAGCTAATTATTAGCCCTGTGCTTGTAGAGGTTCGCCGCATTGTCAACCGTCAAATTAGTCTGTTCTCTGGGGAAGATTTCAACGTAGACGAATCTCTGGGATTGAATGGACGCTGCGACTTTTTGATCAGTTGTTCCACAGAACAATTAGCAATTGAAGCACCCGCCATTATTATTGTAGAGGCAAAACAGGCAGATTTAAAAACAGGAATTGGTCAGTGTGTTGCAGAAATGGTGGCGGCACAGAAATTTAATGAAGCTAAACAAAAACCTTTACCTACCCTCTATGGTTGTGTTACTAATGGTCTCCAATGGCAATTTCTTCAGCTTATTGGAAACGAAGTAACCATCGACCTGAATATTTACTCCTTACCGCCAGTAGAGCAAATTTTGGGTTTTTTAGTTTGGATGGTAAGGTTTGAGAATTGAGATTTTTGACGGATAAATCAAATAGAGTTTTCAACTTGTGCAGAACTTTTTGCGAATCCTGCCAAAAAACAGTAAATACTGTTTACGAATTGCTCAATTATTTTGACTTAGGCTATTAGTTGCATTTAAACTTATTATCAAAATGGGAAAGAAGAAATCTCTTAATGCGAAACGGCTCAAAAGAAATCAGGTTCAGGAATTAATAGAATCTGAGGGAAGACTGCATGAGGAGTTTACAAAGTTCTTTGAGGAGACATATAGCACTGGATACAAGAATCAGCCTCAAATTTATGAGTTATCAAATGATAGATTTCTATTTGTTTTCGATCCCAAAGGATTTTCAATTCCTGGTAGAGGAGATATTTACTCTAAAGAATATTTTGTGAGGAAAATTCGATGGACACAGAAGGTGAGGGATGACTATGCTAATAACCGGGGTAATTCTGTAAGTCATTGGATATATTTTTCAAAAAACAAATTACAGCTTGTTAACAAGGTTGATGAATTGATTAATGAGTTAACAATTTATTTAGATATTTTGGATGAGGAGTTGGATTATTCATACAAAAGTTTAGACATTGTATCTAGCAAGGCTGAAAGTTATGGATTTGAAAAACTTCAAGCTGATTTATACGATAATCTAGTTGCCTATGTAGGAGAGGTTATACGACGCAGAGTAAAAGGTGATTGGGTTATTAGAGAAGATTATCCAGGTTGTGAATACCCTACTATTCAAGTGAATAATGGCGTACTTATGCCTATTAATGTGGTGTGGCAAGAGCTAGGTAGGCTTGAATCAATAAATCTACGGCAAGAAGCTGCTAATGAAATAAGACGATTTTCACTCAGATATCGGTAGATGTCAAATTTTACTAGATTTAGATATGTTGCGCTGCTTAACATTTATTTGATGTCTTTTGCGGCGCTGTTTTAATTAAGCCGTAGTCGAGTATCAATAAATCGGGACATCTGGCTAATGTGACATCGTAAGTGACTGGAAGGTTGACGCTTTGCAGGATTGCTGGATTTTAGAGGATAACTCTAACTCGTGTTGGGCAACATGGTAACTTTTGTAAAGTTTTTATTAAGTATTGTGGTTGGGCCTGGGTTGAGGGAGTTGTAAGGGCGATCGCTTTATCATTAAAATTGAGGCTTAACATACAAATCCCAAACTCGTTTCACTACTTCTGCATCTGCTTGAGAAATTTGTCCGATTTTCGCCAGCAACAAAGACTTTTCCAAACAATCTAATCTAGATAAACGCACTGTTGAAGCAATACGCAAACCGCTGGCTTGCCAATCATTAAGAAATACATCAGTTTGGCTGCGGGGTTTTGCAGAGGTGACGGCTGCTGCTACCACATCCTCGCCATCCAACCACAATAAAAGTATGGGACGTTTTTTAGAGCCTGCGCCACCTGTAAAGGGAATATTTGCTACCCAAAAATCACCCGATTCAATAGTCATCATAAAGTCCTTCGTCTTCGGGTGCGTAGCTGTTCAAAAAAGCCTCGTGGCTGCGAGTAATAGCTGAGTCAATTAAAGATTCTTCGCCATCAAGTACCGAAAACTCCGTTAATTCAGGATAAGTCAAAAAATCTTCGGCTGTAGCTGCTATATATGGTGCTAGTATTTTATGGCGTTCTGCGATCGGCAACCTAGCAATTTCTGTAAGTGAGAGCTTGAGAGTAGGTGCGGTTGTTGGCGAATTGTTAGACTCAGAACTTTCGCTGGATAACTGCTTTTTCTGTGACGCTTTTTGCACGAGGAATTGTACAAAGTCGAGGACTTCTTCTTGTTTCTCAGTTGGCAACTGTCGCAGATTCTCTAACACGGCTTGCTCAAAATTGATTGTTTCTGACATTTCAATTACCTTCCTTAAGCGTTGATCGGTTTATTTATCACGCAGCCAAGTTTTGTAGTTCCATGTTTGCAAATCACGCCGATCACAATTTCGATCGCTAAAATCCTATCCCATCAGCAGTTATATACAGTCATCCAGCATTTCATAATCATCCAAGCAATTAGAGGCTGTATTCATAAAACTTAGTAAACATCATCATGAGAGCCAAGAGTCAGCAGTAAAATCTCTGCTTCATCTGTATCTGAATTATGAACAAATTTAAACACAATTCGATTGCTATAGTCAATGGAACAAGACCATCTATCCGATAAATCTCCTTTGAGTTTATGAGTCCGTAAAGTAGGAGCAAATGGCTCTTCAGCAAGTTGTTGTAATGTTTGCTCAACTAAAGAGCGCAATTGCGGATTTTGGCGAACTAAACGCTTGAGCGCACGAGTAAAGGCTGAACTCCAAATTAAAGTTTTCACTCATCTAACTCCGCCATCAAGTCGGCAACTGTACCTCGACGCACATTGCCTATTTCATAATCTTTTTCTGACTCGGCAACTGCTTTCAATAGTTCATCGCGATGCTGTTGCTTAAGACGGTTTTGAATGATATCGATCAGCATATTCTGCTCTTCAGGCGAGAGAGCTTCTACGGTATCTATTGCTTTTTGAAAAATAGAAGTCTTTTCAGCTTGAGTCATGTTTAGGTTAAGGTTGCAATCAGTCTATTATAGCTTAACTTAATCGATGGGTGCATCTCAATTTGGGAAGGGCTTCGCCCCTACGAGTATATTTGCAAAAATGAGATGCACCCGGTCTATCCTGCCAAGCCAACTAACCATCGCCTTGAACCTCAATAGTATAACTGTAGCCCTGTTCAGTCAGAAACAGTTGGCGGTGTCGCGCAAAATCTTCCTCGCAAGTTTGTAGCGACACTAATGTATAAAAACTCGCAGTATGTCCGTCAGATTTAGGCCGGAGAATCCGTCCGAGGCGCTGCGCTTCTTCTTGGCGAGAACCATATTTACCTGATACTTGAATTAACACATCGGCATCGGGTAAATCGACGGCAAAATTGCCCACGCGAGATAGAATTAATCCGGGAATCTCTTTGTGACGGAATGCTTCGTATAACCGATCGCGCTCAACCTGTTTTGTCTTCCCCGTAATCAGAGGTAATTGGGTAACTAGGGCGATCGCATCTAACTGTTCGAGATACTCACCAATAATTAAAATACGGTGTCCCGCCTCCTTTTGCAACAAACCTTGCACCACATCCAACTTACCCGGATTTTCCGCAGCAATCCGAAACTGACTGCGGCGCGGCGCTAGGGCATATTCCATTTTTTCTGCCTCATTTTGGGCGACGCGGATTTCGGTACAATTAGCTGTAGCAATAAATCCCTGTCCTTCCAATTCCCGCCAAGGTACGTCATAGCGCTTCGGGCCAATTAGCGTGAAAACATCGCCTTCTTTCCCGTCTTCGCGAATCAATGTCGCAGTTAAACCTAACCGCCGTCGCGCTTGTAAGTCGGCGGTAATCCGAAATATCGGTGCGGGTAATAGATGAACTTCATCATAGATAATCAGTCCCCAGGATTGCGCGTTAAATAACTCGAAGTGGGGGAATTCATCATCTTTAGTCGATCGATAACTGAGCATTTGGTAAGTCGAGAGAGTTACAGAAGCCGTTTTTTTGCTGTTGCTGCTGTACTCGGCGATCGCATCTTCAGTTAAACTCGTCTTGTCCAATATTTCCCTGCGCCACTGGTGCACCGAAGTCAAACTGCTGGTGAGAATCAGTGTCTTTTGCTGCACCAAACTCATCGCAATCATCCCCACAATCGTCTTACCAGCCCCGCACGGTAGGACGATCGTACCGCTGCCGCCTCTAACCTCTCCGCCTTGATAGAATGCCTCTACGGCTTCCTTTTGATAGGCGCGCAAATTAAAGGGTAAGTCGCTTCCTAAAGTGCGATCGCGCAACGCAATCGCCAACTCCGCACCCTCGATATATCCAGCCAAATCTTCCGCCGGATAACCTACTGCTAGCAAAGCTTGTTTGAGTACACCGCGATTCCCCGCATCGACTTGAAAGCAAAGATCCGAAATCCGCTTACCTAACAGCGGTTTTACGCGATCGTCCCGCACTAACAACTCCGTCAGCGGGCGATCGACAATCCGCAGTTGTAAATTGGGATTTTCCGCATCAATCCTTTCAATTACCGTCAATCCGTAGCGCGTACCGAGTAGTTCAATTTCCTGCGCTACCGATTCGGGAATATCATATTTAGCATACTTTCGCAGCGCTGCGATCATCAATTCAACTAACATTCCCGCCGCCCTGGCATTCCACACACTCAAGGGCGTGATCCGATAGGTGTGGATGTGTTCGGGACTTTTGATTAATTCGGCAAAAGGTGCGATCGCTTCTCGTGCTAATTTCGCTGTAGGGGCGTGAACTTCTAGTAAAATTGAGCGATCGCTCTGCACGATTAAAGCATTTTCAGCAACATAACTCATAATTCACAGTTGACAGTTGATAGTTGACAGTTGACAGTTGGCAGTTGGCAGTTGACAGTTGGCAGTTGGCAGTTGACAGTTGACAGTTGATAGTTGATAGTTGACAGTTGGCAGTTGACAGTTGACAGTTGATAGTTGATAGTTGATAGAAGGAAAAAATCCCTTCGAGTTCGATCAGGGTAAAAAGAGGGGAGAAGGAAGAAGGAAGAGAAATGTTTGGTTTATTTATTCCAGTCTATGTGAAAGGTGCGTCGCGATCGAGATTGTAGATCGCATTTAGGGATTTATCGCCAGCGACGCACCCTACAAATACTCTTGTGGGGGGGCAGGATGCTGCTCAAAGTCCCCCTTTTTAAGGGGGATTTAGGGGGATCTTGCCTCGGCTATAAACGAAAGATACAAAGGTTTTCGCGCGATTGTTGATACTCATAATATCAGGTGTATTATTTATCCGACTGGGGTAAGACATAACCCATTTGTCGCAGGGCGGTGCGAAATTTCGTTTCCTGGCCCAATGGAACCGCTACAGTGCGATCGCCCGCCAACTGACAGAACTTTTTAGTACGGGAATCATTGGCAATCAGCAATGCTATATGGGCGGTAGTACATTCGATCAACCTGACACTACCTATATCTTGCACGCTATTCGATCGCTCTGTAACATCCGTCAGAAATTGTTGCACAGTTTGCGGCAGCGGTTCAATACTCCGGGCGTCCAAAAACTCTGTAAACTCGGCTAATGGATATCCGTTTTCAATGGCTACAAAGATTTTTGGGCGATCGAGACGCCACACAACATCCGAAACTTTCTTAGTATAGATATCCAGGACGATCGCATCCGATGTCTCGACACCATCTCCCGCCGCAATAATTTCTAGATTCGGCAATACCCGCAGCGTTTGACGAACCTCAATTGCTGGCGGAATATACTTATCCGTCAAATCCAAACAATAAGCCCCCAAAGCCGTCAAGCGAAAATATACTAAGCCATCATAACGACTGAGAAATTCCAGATTGTCCGTTCCCCAAAGATAGTCATAATCGGATGGTATGAGTAACGGATCGACATATGCAACATCAATGATTCCCAAAGTAGCAGCATACTCAAACAAAAAACACCGCATATATCGTTCTTCCAGAATCCGCCAACTGTCGCCACTCAATTCTGATAAGTTTCCATACCCAGGTTCACCAATATACAGATAGTAAGGTTCCTCCGTCACCTCAAACCTATGGCCCGTTGCGACTAGATATTGGCTAAAGTCATGAAACATAACCCACTTACCCACAGGACATTCTACGAGCACAGAGGCGATCGCATCTCTCCGCCACGTCACATCCGTAATGCCACCTGCACCCCTCCCAGTTTGTCCTTTGATCGCATCAATGCGGCGAAATTCATCAAAGACTTTTGTCTTTAACCAGCGCTTCCATGCTGTCTGTAAACCTTTGGCGGGTGATTCTTGTAAAGCTTTCAGTCCCGCTTTCGTCAAAACTAGCTTTTTGCCCGATCGTTCCGCGAACTTGCTCCCTTGCGCTATCATTATCCAAGCAAAGGGCTTGATGCTACCGATTTCAGCGAATACTTCATCATCGTAGTCGCTATCCTTGGCTAGGCTAATTTGACGCTGTTCCTCATTATAAAAATCACCGCCTTGCAATATAGAGGCGATCGCCTTTACACTTCCAGCAGTAGGTAAAGCAGTTTTATCGCTAACCGCAACTTTACCCGACTGAATCAGACGCAAAACGGCTGCAAAATCCTTTGTAGCTGCCAACTGTGTTTCACAAGAAGCCAAGGGAATATCGTATTCTTCTGTCTCCTTTTTTTCTGTACTATAGTTATATCTTTGAACGCGGAGTTTCACATGATTTCCTACTGTTTCACCAGCATCATCTAACGTGGCTTCTTTTGGTTCTGGAACGAATTTGAGCAATTCTTCTTCTAAATCGTAGGGTATCTGCCTGCCATAAATAAACAAGCATAGCAGAGATGGTTCTCTGTTAGTTCCATAGCGATCGCTTGTTCCAAAATTTGCTGGTTCTCCGTATTTTGCGCTAAATATCTCAGGAAAATAAATACCATCCTCCCCATGTATAACTTCAGATACAGCCGCTTTTTGAAGGTTGTCTAATTTCGCCCACACCTTCCGAAGGTTCTCTCCCAGCAATTGCGATCTAATGCCATCAACCAGATCTGCTTTACGGGTTAATTTACGAGGATCTGGTAATAATGCTTTGAGCTTTTTTAAATCGTCAACAATTATTCCTTCGAGTGCCTGTTGGAGGCTAACAAGGTTATTTATGGTTTGGTAACGCGACATAATATTTGACAATGCGCCCGCTTCAAAATTGTTTTTGCAACCCAAATATAACAACTTTACGGGATGCAAAGCTTGAACTTTTGTTACAAAATCCAGAAATTTGGTTAAACAGTTACGGTACGATGAATCGGAACGGTGTATAGATTATTTGTTTTAAATTTTAATGGAATATTTACCACCCTAAAATTACCCGGTTCAACAGTAGTCGGGTGCGTCGCCATTAACAATCCCTCAAAAAAAATGGACAATCTCAAAGCGACGCACCTTAGACTTCTTGCAAAAGTCCTTTTAATCAAATTTTCGGACGGACTCTGGGCACCATCCCACAAGTCAATCGATTTTAGATTTTAGATTTTAGATTTTAGATTGACCCCACGGATAAATTTGGGGGAAGAGAGGATTTTAGATTTTCGATTTGGGATTGATTCAACATTAGCTGTAGGGTGCGTCGCCATTAACAATCCCTCAAAAAAATGGACAATCTCAAAGGGACGCACCTTATAAACTGAGCCTCTTATCAGCAAAACGAACAATTATATTGTATGGTTTGTTTGGTCCACCCAATGTGTAACGTGCGTCGCCATGAGATATGGCGTGAAATTTAGGGATTGTTCTCGTGCGACACACCCTACGACTAACTGAAACCATTGCCGACAAAGGAGTTTTTATGTAATTAATTTTGTGTGGTTACTTACTCGATCGACACTGACATATTGTAACTTGCACCTCCTCTTTCTGTACCGACAGCTATTTCATAGTCTCCTGTTTGGCTCAATTCTCCAGACCAGTTTTTTGATTCTTTAACTATCGTCTTTGTATTTGGGTCTATGATGTTAAAAACAGCATTTTTTTCAAGGGATTGGATCTCGATCTTCATCTTTTGCCCTTTTTTAGCTTTAATCAAATAAGTATTAACAGTGCCGCGCGCTACTCCTCCTTTGATTTCCGCTGAATTAGTACCTTTTTTGAACTGGATTCGCTGCTGAACCTTAGCCATTAAAACGGCAGGTTTTTCGGAAGTTGCTGGGGAGGAAACCATGCTGGATATGGCTTTTACTGAAGCTGGAAAAATCAGGGATGCACTTAAGCCGATCGTCAAAATATTGAGCGGGAATTTGAAACTTTTTGCTGGTGTTCTCATGGGAGTTTAACAGTAAGAGTGAAATTTGTTTACTTGTAGGATTATAGCTGACTGGGGCTGTGTGCGCGCGATCGCCCTTACCGCCAACTTGATTGGAGAGGGAACCCCGAGATGTGAGATAATTCTAGGCGATCGCAACTTACCAGAAAGAATTGGTTGAAAGTCGTAACCCCGATCGGGAGAAATAAAAATCAGACTATTCATTACTCCAATCCTCTTCCTTCTAGGTAGAGGTCGCTCTCAAACTGTCAACTGTCAACTGTCAACTGTCAACTGTCAACTGTTGAAGCATTACTGCACAGTCGCCAGCGGGTGCGGTACAGTAAAAACACCCGCAGCGTGGTGTTACCCAAAAAATTGTACACTTCCTAATTATCACAAACCAGACGATATGACTCAACAGCCAACCATCACCTACCGCACCGAAAGCGACTCGATGGGAGACAAACAAATCCCATCTACTGTTTACTACGGCATCCAAACTCTGCGCGCCGTTGAAAATTTTCCAATTAGCGGTATCAAGCCTTTATCAACTTACGTCGATGCTTGCGTTTTAATTAAAAAAGCTGCCGCCATAGCTAACGGTAAACTCGGCTGCATTCCTGAAGATATCAGCACAGCACTGATTAAAGCTGCTGATGAAGTTTTAGCAGGAAATTTGCGCGATCAATTTGTCGTTGATGTCTACCAAGCAGGTGCCGGAACTTCTCACCACATGAACGTCAATGAAGTTCTTTCCAATCGCGCTTTGGAAATTATGGGCGATGAAAAAGGTAACTACAAGCGCGTTAGTCCCAACGATCACGTAAACTACGGTCAATCAACCAATGATGTGATTCCAACTGCAATTCGGATTGGCGGATTGTTGGCTTTGGAAAAAACTTTGTTCCCGGCTTTGTCGCAGGCGATCGCATCCCTGGACAAAAAAGCCGTAGAATTCCACAATATCGTCAAATCCGGCCGCACTCACCTGCAAGATGCCGTCCCGGTGCGACTCGGCGAAACCTTCCGCGCTTGGGCACAGATTCTTAGAGAGCACAGCGCCAGAATTGCCACTGCTTCCGGAGATTTAACATCCTTGGGATTGGGCGGAAGCGCCGCGGGAACTGGCTTAAATACTCACCCAGAATACTGCGAAAAAGTCGCTCAAATTCTTTCGGAGTTAATCCAAAAACCTCTGAAACCAGCACCACATTTAATGGCAGCAATGCAGAGTATGGCGCCGTTTGTCAATGTCTCCGGCGCCATCCGAAATCTCGCTCAGGATTGCGTTAAAATGTCCCACGACTTGCGTTTGATGGATTCCGGGCCAAAAACAGGTTTCAAGGAAATTCAACTGCCTCCCGTGCAACCTGGTTCCTCAATTATGCCTGGGAAATACAATCCGGTGATGGCAGAAATGACATCGATGGTGTGTTTTCAAGTCATGGGTTACGATAGCGCGATCGCCCTAGCAGCCCAAGCAGGACAATTAGAATTGAACGTAATGATGCCCCTAATCGCCTACAATCTAATTCACAGCATCGAAATTTTGGGCAACACCATCAGCGCCCTAACAACCAAATGCCTCGACAAAATTGAAGCCAATGGCGATCGATGTCTCGCCTACGCAGAAGGCAGTCTCGCCCTCGTTACCGCCCTCAATACTCACATCGGCTATCTCAACGCCGCCGCCGTCGCCAAAGAATCTCTCGAAACCGGCAAATCTTTGCGGCAAATTGTGCTGGAACGCGGTTTAATGAATGCAGAAGACTTGGCAACAGTTCTCGATTTGGAGAAAATGAGTGCGATGCCAGAAAACCGGGCGGTTGAAACCGCGTCTATAAAAACAAAACCCTTCTAGTGCGGGTTGAAGGCCGGGCGGTTAAAATTAAATTATTTTCTTTACACCACGCAGGTGGACTTCGTTTGTGTAGACGCGGTTTCAACCGTACGTCCTATCTAACGCCTAGGTTTCTTTAGACGCGGTTTCAACCGCCATCTTAATCTTTTCAACTCTAAAGTTTGGGAGCAATATTTATGCGCGCAGGTTCCTTTGGCAAAGTAACTCAAGATAAAGAGAACACCACTCAAGTGACATTTCATTATGTGGAAGGTCACACGGAAACCTTTACTATTCCGATGCCCGCACTAGAATTTCAAGAGGAAGTGCTGAATTTGTTAAATCAACCTTGGTTGACTTTTCATCTAGTCGATCAAACGGTTTTTATCTGCACGGCCCGATTGGTGAAAGTGGAAGTTAAACCTGCTATCCCGGAACTTCAAGGTCAAGGAATTTTCCCTAACTCCCTGCGAGTTAGTACCATGCAGCGGGCTGCTTCTGGCAGATTACCGATGTCTACTTAAACTTGGTTGATGGTAATGGGTAATTGGTAATGGGTAATTGGTAATTGGTAATTGGTAATTGGTAATTGGTAATTGGTAATTGGTAATCACGAAGTGTAAAAATACTAATAATCCATTTCTCCTGCCAATTCCCGATCGCCAAATCCCAAATCCCAATTCCCAATTCCCGATTCCCAGAAACAATTAGTTTAAAGCCTCTCCCCGATCGGGAGAAATTAAAATAACACGATTCATTACTCCAATCCTCTTCCTTCTTTTATCAACTGTCAACTGTCAACTGTCAACTGTCAACTGAATGATTATGTCTTCTGTTAGTTTAATTCGGGCCAATTCATACGATCGCCAAAAGCTACAAAAATCTTTAGAAAACCTGCTCGCACCCTTGGGCGGAATCTCAGCTTTTGTCAAATCGGGCGATCGTGTTTTACTCAAACCCAACCTCCTCACAGGTGCTCGCCCTACCAAAGAATGCGTCACCCGCCCAGAATTAGTTTACTGCGTGGCGAAAATGGTCATCGAAGCAGGTGGTAAACCGTTTTTAGGAGACAGTCCGGCTTTTGGTAGCGCCATGGGTGTCGCCAAAGCCAACGGTTATTTGCCACTGTTGGCAGAACTAAATTTGCCCGTAGTAGAGTTTCAAGGAAAACGTTACAAAACAGTCAGCCAAGATTTCAATCATCTCCGACTTTGCAAAGAAGCAATGGAAGCGGATGTGGTGATTAATCTGCCCAAACTCAAATCTCACGTTCAATTAACCGTCACAATGGGCGTCAAAAACTTGTTCGGCTGCGTGCCCGGGAAAATGAAGGCTTGGTGGCACATGGAAGCCGGCAAAGATAGCGCCAGATTCGGTCAAATGCTGGTAGAAACTGCCCGGACAATTAACCCAAATTTGACGATTTTGGATGGCATTATCGGTCACGAAGGTAACGGGCCCAGCGGCGGCGAACCTAAGTTTTTAGGAATTTTGGGCGCCTCCAGTGATGTGTTTGCTTTGGATCGAACTTTAGTGGAAATTATTAATGTCGATCCAGCAATGGTTCCGACTGTAGCTGCGGCGATGAGATTGGGACTGTGCTCGAATTTGGAGGAACTCGATTTTCCACTGTTGCGCCCGGAAACTCTCAAGGTTTTCGATTGGAAATTGCCGGAAAATATGATGCCGATCGACTTTGGGATGCCTCGGGTGATTAAGTCAGTGTTCAAGCACCTTTATATCCGCTTTATCAAAGAAAATAAGGGAACAAGTGTGTTTTTATCGAACAAGTGACAAAGCAAGTTACAATAATTTCGACATTTTTGGGCAGTGGCCCAAACCCTCATTCTACCGTTTAAATTTGAGCTGTCGAGAAAGCCCAAACCCTATCCCAGCCTGATTTCTGACTAAAACCTGTCCTGAGTATTGAAATTCAATGAGTTATCTTCAATAAGATGCTAAGCTAACAACCATGCCGGAGAAATCTGTTTCTGAATCCTCATAATTTTAGGGTAATCATCTACTGTGTATCAGAACACACAATTTTCAACTGCGATAACTGATTTCATGATGTAAACTGCGACTCCGGTGGTTATCAGTACATCAAGTCTGTAAAATAAGGAGAACTCCAATGCAAACTCAGAAGCCCTTAAGTCCTACTGTAGTTTCCCTTATATCGGGACAGAGTATGAAACCCTGGTTATTCATCCCGGGTGATTGGCGAAGACCTGCAAATAAAGAGTCATTTCAATTGTACTGGTGTCAAAAATCACAACTTGGATGCCTCCATCCTCTACCAGAACTAGACCAAATTGAGAGCTTCTACGACATCGACGATTACTATACTCACCATGCAGAATTTACCGACTCAGAAGCACCCTCTTCTATTTCCTTCTTCGATAAATTGCGAACCCATCTAGCTTGGCGTTTCGATAAGGGAGTAGATGTCACCACTCAATGGTGGAAACAGCAGTTCGGGACTTCTTCTTACTCGATACTAGAAATCGGTTGCGCCAATGGCAAACTGCTGGAAGACTTCAAATTGGATGGTCACAAAGTCTGGGGAGTAGAACCAGATAGACAAGCTTTGCGTTTCGCCGAGGAACGAAATCTTGATGTATATTATGGCACTGCTGAATCTTTGCCCCCGGAAATCACGTCGAGAAAATACGACATGATTATTATGAACCACGTACTGGAACATACCATAAATCCTGTACTGGCACTCCGCAATACCATGGAGTTGCTCGTGGACGGCGGCAAATTGGTGATGGAAGTACCAAATAACTCGTGTAGGGCGCTAAAAGAATCAGGGATTGCATGGCTCCATCTAGATGTGCCAAGGCATTTTTATTTCTTCACACCGGACAGTTTGCGCGCTATCTGCCAACAGGTGGGATTTGAGGTGATTTCTACCGAGTTTAATGGCTACTATCGCCTATTTACTAACGGTTGGATCGATGATGAAAGAAAAATTTTGAATGCGCTCGATTCAAGGCAATCTCCTGGGATGGTAAAGCCCAAAGCAAACAGTAAACTCCAAGCTTGGAAGTTACTACTGAAAACATTTCTGGCTCCCGACGAGAAAAAATACGATTCAGTCAGAATTGTTGTACAAAAGTCATAGTAAGAGCGAAGGAAGGGAAATAAGGCTTTGAGAATTTCTTATTACCTTGAGAATTTCAGAAGCGAGGCTTCCCATTACCTAAGACAGAACTTACGCATGACGGACGGGTGCATCTAACTTGGGCAATTACGTCTTTTTTGCCTTAGTGCTACTTTCCCCACATAGCAAAGCTTCTATAAAGCTATCGCAAGCGATGTGGCACTATTCAAGCAAACTGAGATGCTACCCTGACTCACCAGCTCTGCATACGGTGTGAAAGTAGGAACAATCCCGAGCAGGAATCGCCCCTATCTCTAGGCCTCTTGCGTAAGTCCTTTGACAGTTGACAGTTGATAGTTGATAGTTCAATACGGTTCACTTAAGAATTCTTATACTCGGAGATCCCCCTAAATCCCCCCTTAAGAAGGGGGACTTTAAGAGCTTTCTTTCCCCCCTTTTTAAGGGGGGTTAGGGGGGATCGGTCTTAAGTAAACAGTATTGGTTGATAGTTGACAGCTACCTCTACCTAGAAGGAAGAGGATTCGATTAATGAATTGTTTTCTTTTAATTTATCCCGATCGCGCTTCCGGCTTTAAACCCATTCTTTTTGGTAAAAGATTTTGTTTAGGGCAGCCAGCGGGGGCGGAATCCTTTTAAAGGCAAGTCTTCGGGTGATGGAGAATTATTAGTAGATGCCGGTGCGTTTTTTAAGTTTAAAAGTATGAGAGTTGAAGAGGCGATCGCATTTCCGCCATCTGTTCTCAAATCTCCTGCGACTGGTTCCGATTTCTTGACAACTAGCCGATCTAACAGCAATTCTAACCCATCGGGCGACAAGCTCATTTTTGTCTCCACTTGGTCGGGCAAAACTAACAGCGGTTTTACTGCAAATGTCTGCAAATTAATTGCTTCTAGGGTGAGTTGCTCGGAAAAATCTTTTCCGGGCTGGCGCCTGGTTAACAAGCAGTAAAGCTGAGGATTTCTGGGATCAAACTGACAGTTGAGGAATTCTCCGGCGGTGCGGATCAATTCTTTTTGCAATCCCTGGTTGGTTACTAAAAAGATTGACTGCGTAAAATCGCTATTGTACTTGAGCATTGCCGATTCTCTGCCGTCGGGAGTGAAGCTGAACACTCTCCGAAAAGATGGTATGAACTCTAAAGGTTTGACGTTTGGTGTGAGGGATAAAATGGCGATCCCGTCTGCTTGGGGATTGGCTAAAGTTGCGCTGTCTGGGGCGATCGCAAATTCTCCAGCGGGATGACTTAACAACCGCTGCGGCACCGCCGAAGTGGACGATCGCACTACCCACAAACCAATGTCCTCTGCATTGCCCCTCTTTGCCCGCTGAATCGCGATCGTCTTGCCGTCAGCAGACAGATCGAATTTGAGATTTTCATAGTCTTGATTGCCTAAAATCTGCTGAATGCTACCAGGTTTTTGAGCCGGATCGGAACTTCTGCCTGTAGTGACGGCATACAAAGATTGTTCGTACAAACCAGGCTGATATTTTGACCATTCGCTAGCAGAAAATAAAATGCGATCGCCCACTGGGTAAATTTTATAATCTTTAATTACTAAATTTTCAGGGGTGAGGATGATTTTTTGTTTGCGGGTGAGATTGTAAAGAATTAACCGCCCTTTTTCTGAGGCTTCTGTGCCAGTGTAAACAAAAGCGCGATCGGGCGTGCTAAATTGACTGACAAACGGTGCGATCGCATTTCCTTGTTTGTCAGAACCTAGTTTTTCCCGCGCTTGTTGCAATGAAATTGTATAAGTGCGATCGTACTGGGGAGGCGCGATTAAAGTATATACCAACCGTCGCCCCGACCAACTAATTTTTCCCGGCAAAGGTGGCTCGACGTGCAGGTTTGCTTCAACGCTTGCACGATCCATCTGGCGGCTGAAAGTCAGGACAAAAGCCGTATCTCTCGCCCCTACTTGTTTGTTTTCCCAGCTAAAATCGCGCACTTTCGGTAAAGATCGATCGCCTTGAGCAAGCAAAAACCCGATCGCGAAACTCAGCAATACCATCAATGATACAGCCGTGCGGTCGATCGGCTCTAATTTTTTTAATTTTCCCACAAACATACAATAGCCTGAATTTAGACTAGACTAATTGCCAAACTTGTTTCAATACAAACAAGCAATCTCAAATAAAAAGTTAAATTTTATGCGATGGCTCAAATCAGTCTGTTAAACTAATGTCTTTCCCCTCTACAGGAAAGTTATCGTGAACAAAAACCTACTAACTTTGCTCGGCTGCTCCGGTTCTGTAGCCTTAACGATCTTAGCGGTAAATCCCGCTAATGCTAGCACCCGAATTTCCCCAAATCCCAGCATTGAGCGCAATGGCGAAATATCAGCCAATCCAGACATAAATCAAGACGAAACCCAATCCTCGCTGCCAGAAATCAACTCTGACAAAATAGGAGACCTCGCCCTCATAACTTCAGGCTGCAACTGTGCTGGCTGTCGAGTTCAAGTCCCCCAAACGATCGAACAATGACGGCTGCTAGTTCCTCAGCAATCTAAATAGCAAGTTACAAAGCAAGCAAAACAAAAATCACAGAAAACAACCCATTAATTCTCGATTTAAATAGTCACAAGTTTAAAGTTGCCAGTTAAAATAATTATTTATTATTTCTACTTTCGGCTTGTGGCTTTTTATTAGTCAAAACTGACTATTTACAACACAATAGATAAAATTCAACCATACAATACTTCTTCCACAGGCGGCGTGGCGTCTTTGGGGTCGAACTCTTTTAATTTGAAAGCTTGCAGCAAAAACAGCCAGATATAAAGCGGATTTAACAAAACATACCGCTTCCAGAGGCGTCGGGGTTCCTTCATGAACCTAAACAGCCATTCCAAACCCATCTTACCTAAAATCTCAGGAGATTTAGCCAAATTTCCCGCATGAAAATCGTAGGCTGCACCTACAGCAATCAGTGGCATTGATATGTCATCCCGGTATTCGTAAGCCCAGACTTCTTGTCGCGGACAGCCCAAACCTACAAAAGTAATGGCTGCACCGCTGTTGCGAATTTGCAGCGCAATTTCCTTTTTCTCTTCCGGCGAAACGTGCCTAAATTTAGAAGGCTGAGTTCCAGCAATAATTAACTTGGGATAAAGTTGGCAGAGATTGCGAGACAAAGCCTCCAGTACAGAAGCTTTAGAGCCGTACAAATAGATAGATAATCCTTCTTCGGCCGCACGTTCGCAGATTTCTAACATCGCATTCGGCCCGCAAACTCGATCGGGCAATCCCGTATTGTAGAGCAAATTTAACGCCCACCTTACCGGTTGTCCATCCGGCAATACTAAGTCAATGTGATTGAGCCGATAGCGGTGAGTGCTGTCAAGAACCCCTGTCATTACCCCGTGCACCGCTAGAGCCGAAACTGAAAGTGGTTTTCCGGCCTTGGCTGCCGCAATAATTTTGCTGACAGCCGCTTCATAATTCAGGGCATTTACTAATATGCCTAGTACATTCTTTTTCCCGAGATCGATCATAGAACACCTCTGTAAGCCAACAGCCGTTACAGTCATAAATCTCCTGTAGGATTTGTTTAACGTTGTATTCAATCTTTACCAAAAATGCCAGCCCATTATTTTTGTCCCGCTCAATTCTGCGCCCCTTCTTTCAGCCAGCGCTCGCGGTTACAGTCATAAATCTCCTGTAGGATTTGTTTGACGTTATATTTCATTTTCCAGTCAGGATAGTGGCTGGAAAATTTTGAGTTGTCGCTAATCCACCAAATGTGATCGCCAATGCGATTCCCTTCTGCATATGTCCAATTAAATTTGCGTTCAGCAATTGCCTCACACATCTGGATGGCTTCTAACATCGAACAATTGCTATATCTGCCTCCTCCTGTATTATAAACCTGGGCGCTTCTGGGAGCTTTATAAAATTCATAAAAAGCAGAAATTAAATCAGCACTGTGAATGTTGTCGCGGACTTGCTTGCCTTTGTACCCAAACACGGTGTAGGGAGTTCCTGTCACGGCGCACTTCATCAAGTAGGCGAGAAATCCGTGTAATTGAGCTCCCGAATGATTGGGCCCAGTCAGACAGCCACCCCTAAAACAAGCCGTATTCATATTAAAATAACGACCGTATTCTTGAACTAAAATATCAGCGGACACCTTAGACGCACCAAACAAACTGTGCAGGCACTGATCGATTGACATATCTTCCCGAATCCCACCTTCGTAAGTGTGACCTGGTTCAATTTCCCACCTGTGTTCTAATTCAATTAAAGGTAATTTGTTGGGCGTATCGCCGTATACTTTGTTGGTAGAAGTAAAAATGAAAACGGCTTTGGGACAGTACAAGCGAGTTACTTCTAAAAGATTGAGAGTACCGTTAGCGTTGACGGTAAAATCTATTTTAGGAGCGCGGGCAGCCCAATCGTGGCTGGGTTGGGCTGCTGTGTGAATTACTAACTCGATCGACTCGCCATACCGCTGAAAGATATTGGTAATCGCTTCATAGTCGCGAATGTCCACATCTAAATGGTAATACTTTGTTCCCAGTGATTTTTCGAGTTGTTGGCGGTTCCAATTAGTAGAACCATCAGCACCAAAAAAGAACTGACGCATATTGTTGTCGATGCCAACGATGTCGAAACCTTGTTTGGCAAAGAATTTACAAGCCTCGGATCCAATTAAACCCGCCGCTCCAGTAATAATTGCAACGCTCACGTTTCACCGCCTAAAAAATATAGTTTTCTTTGTTTTGTGCGATCGCACAAATCAGAAGTTATCCTGATTTGCCTTGGAATACATCTTCGCACAATTCGGCGCACAATTCGGCAAAAAATTTACCTTTTATGTTCCAGTCATATATTTCCCGGACGCGCTTTTGACCGGCTCGACCCAAGCGATCTCGCAATTCACGATCGTGCGCTAAACACACTATAGCTTCTGCTAGACCTTTCGTCGAATTTTCGGGCTCGGTAGCCTTGACTTTAATGCCAGTTTGGGCCGTTACTTGAGTCGCAGGCCCACCTAAATCCAAACAAATCGTAGGACGCCCAATCCCCATGATTTCAGTACATACAAAACCTCCCGAGTCGTGCAAACTCGGATGGAGGAGAACATGAGACTCGCCCATTTTTGAAAGAGTTTCAGTACGCGATAAAGCTCCCCAAAAATATACTTTATTTGCCAGTCCCAATTCTGTTACCAAAGCTTCTAAACGCTTCCTTTCCGGGCCGTCTCCCACAATCCAGTATTCCGATTCTTCCACGTTTGCCTCCGCAAATGCACGGAGTCCCAAGTGCACTCCTTTCCAGTGTAATAGACGACCCACACTAATAAATCTAATTGGTCGATCGGGCGGGGTTGGAAATTTTTCTAGTTCCTCAATTTCCTGCTGGGACAAACCGACTTGCGAGAAAATTTTCACATTTTTTGCTTTGAGAAATCGCAGTCGGGCTGCTGTTTCTTCGGTAGTTGCTAGCGCGATCGCACTGCGACGCGCCGTCAGCCCCACAAACGGATCGCGTTCTCCTACGCTTTGAGCCAATGCTCGCAGTGTTTCATAAATTCTGCCCCGGCGGCTAAAATCTTGCCAAAAAGGCTTTGGTGCTGCTTCTGCACCCCCGACAGGCCCCCAAATAAAAGGATGCGGCAACAGCGCCAGGAAACTTGGTGACCAATGTTTGACATAAGTTACGTGGTGTACTATGTCAAAACCGATTTCGCGATCGAGCTTTCGAGCGATAAAATAAGCCCAGATTTGCCACAGATAGTAGTGAAGTTGCAGCAATCCTTGTTTTCCTTTCCAATCTTCGCTCCACCCAAACGGATCGAAATAAACAAAGTGCAGGTTGGGCACTGGATTGCGTTCTAGTTCTGCTTCAATGTACGATCGACAAAACGTCCGAGTAAATACCCAACTTTCGTGATGTTTAGCAGATTGGATAACAGTATTCCATCCCACTCCCTCTTCAGATCCTAGATTTGGTTCGCAAGCAAAGGCAGATAATAAAACTTTCATAGGTAATTGGGAATTGGGAATTGGGAATTGGGAATTGGGAATTGGGAATTGGGAATTGGGAATTGGGAATTGGGAATTGGGAATTGGGAATTGGGAATTGGGAATTGGGCATCGGGCATTGTAGATAGAATCAGGAAGTTATTGGTAATAAATAACCAATAACCAATAACTAACAACTAACAACTAACAACTAACAACTGTCAACTGTCAACTGTCAACTGTCAACCGTCAACCGTCAACTGACTTCATCAAAAAAGATGTAACTTCGACATAAGCTTTAGCTGCTGTTTCAGGAGATTTTTGAGAAATTAGCTGTCGCGAACACTCTCCCATCGATTCAATCAAATTAGGATTGTCTATGAGAATCTGCATTTTTTCTGCCAACTCCTTGGCATTGTTAGGGTCAAAAATATAACCGTTTTCCCCAGACGCAATTAACTCACAGGAAGCTGCACCGTTAGAACACAATACCGGTTTCCCAAACACCATTGCTTCCGGTACAACCATACCCCAGACATCCTCAAAAGTAGGAAAAACAAAAATATCAGCAAGCTGAAAATAAGCTCCCAAACTTCCGTAGTCAACCCATCCCACCCAGTTTACTTGCTCGGGGAAATCTTGCTCTTTAATAAAAGCTTCCAACTCCTCTCGCTGGTCGCCCTTGCCAACAATTAGTAAAGTATAATCAGAATATCCTTGCTTTTTGAGAAGGGCACAAGCTTCTAACAGCGTCTTAATTCCTTTTCTAGCTGTGATCCGTCCCACATATAAAAAAACTGGGTGTTTGAGATCTAAATTTAGTGGCTTGGTTGTGACCAAAGGTTTCAGCAGCGTTTCCGCATCTGGAACTAAATAAGTTCTCGTAAAAACTTGCTCTTGGGGTGCATGGAGAACTTCCACCAAATATCTTTTTCCAGCTTGGCTGTTAGAAACAAAAGCATCGGCAAACTTAGCTAAAATGCGTCTGGCGAATGTCCGAAAACTCGAATCTCGAAAATCTGTGTTTGGCGAACTCCCGTCATAAATAATTGCAACTCGCCATTGACAAAGCGGTTTGAGGAGAATTACCAAGACAGTCCACAAAGAAAAAGCTTGAGGAAAAACTACTTGTGGCCTAAATTTAAGCAAATGACCGATGATGCTAGGCGAGACTGCGATGAAACCGCGATCGTATCCTGTTTCGATCTTTTCTGTCTCGACAAATTTAGTTTCCCCTACCAATTTAATTGCTGATGCTCCCGGTAGCGTCGGATCGAACCCAGACCAAACGCGACCAGTATAAAACACAGTATTTTTATATACTTTTGTAAATTCTCTTAATACAGGCTGCCAATATGCGCCCAATTCTACTTCTGGAACCAGCCAAGCGACGCGCAAATCATCTCTATCGACCATGCTATTCACCTTCAGTTTTGTTTTTATTGAATCCCAGCTTGCTTAAAACTGAAAACCAAACTAACCTTCTGTAAGGTAGCAACCAATATACTGGCCAGAATAAACCACCGTGACGGCGAGCAAAAACTTTCCACTCTTCCCAGGGTTGAAGGGTAGCATCTTTAAAAGCTAAACCCTTGGGTTGGTTCATTTTTTCCAAGCCTTCACTCATATTGGCAGCCGCTATTGTTGTTGATTGCGGATTGGGAGAACAGGTTCCTTGATAGCCTGGAGCTATCCAAACTGTACAGCCTTTTTGTCGGGCACGCAGACCGTATTCCCAATCTGATAGATAATGAATAAAGGCTGGATCGAGATTGCCAACCAGTTCAACCACGCTGCGGGGAATTAACACGCAGTTACCATTCATGCTGTCACAAGGCTGAGGTGCTTTTGTTGGCTGAAGGAAGCGAAATTTAAAGGGAAGTAATGGGGTAATCTTGACTATACCGCCGTATGTAAAATCACCGGTTTCTGGATCGCGAGTAGAGCCGGCAACGATCGCCTTTTTTTCTCCTTTTTTGATTAGCTCGCTACTGGTGGCGAGCAAGTCGTTGAAAGCTTCTGGTTCGAGTACGGTGTCGTCGTTGAGCCAGACATAGTAGTCTGGATCGTCTTTCATAGCTTCGCTGAAAGCAACCCGCATTCCTCCATTCCAAAATAAGTTACCATCTCCCGAAAAAATCTTGACGTGAGGGTATGTTTGCTGTATTACTTCTGCTGTGCCATCAGTGCTACCATCATCTACCAGATAAGCATTGAGTGCAATTTCCTTTGTTAATTTTTGCTTAAACAGCGACTCTAGAGTGGCCAAAGTCTTTAACTTGCGGTTATGGCAAGTCATCAGGACTGCTATACTTATCTGCTCCATCTATATCAAATATTGGGCTGTTTGTGCAAAATTGGTATAAAACTGTCCTCGGGCGATCGACAATGCCGATCGCAGGCGAGTCCTATTCAATTAATAACTTAATCTGTCACAAGTATCAAGATATTTAGTCGATCGTTTATTTTTTGATTGGCCAGCTTTGCCCAGCCTCTAATTGCCTGACGGTGTAATTGTAACAATCAACACGTCGGCTGTCCGAAAATATACTAATAAACACCCAAAAATCGGCATTATAAATACCCTACAAGTTTTACATTTAATCAGTTTTACTTACTTAGGAGTTTGGCAAACTTCTTGATAAAGATTTTGATACTCGCGAGCTTGCACTTCTAAGGTAAACTTGGCTTCAACTTTCTCTCGTGCTAGGCGACAAAGCTTTTGATGCCGCTCACCATCTTCTAGCACCCAAGCAATCCCTCGCGCTAAATCCTCGGTATCATAGGGTTGGGCTAAATAGCCATTGTACTGGCGATCGACAATATCTTTTAGTCCCGTCACATCAAAAGCCACCACAGGCGTACCGCAAGCCATGGCTTCCGATGCCGTCTGCCCAAAAGCTTCGTACCGCGAAGGTACAACCATCACATCCGCCGCTGCATAAACCTGTGACAAAGTAGTATCATCCAACCTGCCTAAATAATGAGTTTTGAAACCAACATCGATCGGGCTTTCAGGCTCAGAACACCCAAAAACCAACAGTTCAATCTTATCTTGCCAACCCGACTGACTGAGGCTTTGCAAAGCCGGAACCAGCAACGGAAACCCCTTCCAGCGATCGCCCGTACCCTGCATCGCCCCAAACAAGACCAACTGTTTATCTTGAGGCAAATTCAAACTATCCCTCACCTGCGGGCGGTTCAGCGGCTTGTAGAGTTCAGCATCAAGGCCATTCGCAATGACTTTAACTGGATAATTTTTCAACAAAGAACTAGATTTCGCGCATTCAGCCAACCAATGACTCGGAGTTACCAAAGTCAGATTCAAATTTTGCCAAGCCTCAGCTTTCCGCTGCCAAATCCAACGAGAAATATCAGCATCCTTAGTGCTGTGCAGTTGCGGACAAGCACCGCAAGCATCAAGATAGCGATCGCAATTTTCACTGTAGTGACATCCACCCGTAAACGCCCACATATCGTGCAGCGTCCAAACCACCGGTTTATTAAACTTAGCCAGAGTTTCAATCTGCATATAACCTTCACAAACCCAGTGCAAATTGATCGCATCAGGGTTAATTTTGGCAACTTCCGATGCCAGAGAATCAGGAACCCATTGCGGCGAAAAAATTACCTGACCTAGTTTGGGATAAACTTTTAACGGCAATCTATTTAATTTTCCTCGGAGACTCTTAAACTTTTCTCCTAACCTTGTCGGCATCAACCGCACAGTTTCATCATCACTAAACTTATAACCAGCCAAAATTTCGGAATTCACCCCGATACTTTGCAAGCCCTTGTGCAGCCGATAAGTCGCCCTCGCAGCACCACCTTTAGTATCGTAATTACTCACCAGCAAAACTTTCATCCAAACATCCTCATTATCAAATCCCTTCTCCTCTTCTCTTTCTCTGCGCCCTCTGCGCCCTCTGTGGTTAAATCCTTCATAAAAATCCCAAACCAAATACCCAAATCCCAGACTCATTCAAAAAGTAGGATATCTAAAAAACAGCATTTTTACTTACATTTTCAATAATCCTTTAATTTTGCGCTGGACTTTCTTGACCAATTTCGGATCGTAATCATATAAACTCTCTTGAGTAAAGCGATCCGCTTGGGCGTCCCGAATCACAAACGGAGGATGTTTTAGAGGAAAGGCGATCGGTTCAACAGACATATTGTTGTAGGGACTATTGATATCATCCGTGTGAGTCCCCCCCGTTCCGTGTCCGATATTTGCAGCTAAATTGACATTAGACAAAATATTCAAACCATTTTGAATAAAACTCGCAAATGTCCACTGAAAATCCCATGTATCAATAGCTTTGTCGTAACACAACTGACAAGTTTTAGTCCAGATTTTGGCAGCATGAGCATCTCCCAATACATCCATCAAAAAATTGCCATCTCGAACCGACGGCCACAGCTTCATATCTAGATCGTAGTGTCGCCAAGCTCGCCTCCAACTCGCCCAACTCCAGCAATGAGTGTAGCGAGAAAAGTAGTAGCTACAATCAGTTCGCTGCTTGCCAAACTGCACGTTTTGACCAGATATTGACATAATTCGTTCGTCGTATCGGTAGCGTTCCAGCAACTCTTCAGCAAAGTAGAAAAAGCTACTATCAGGCAAACAATCATCCTCAATAATTATCGCCTCTTCCACCGTATCAAACACCCAATCTAACCCGCTAGAAACTCGCTGGCGACAGCCCAAATTAGTCTCAGCATAGTTCCGCAAAACTTCGCATTCCCAATCCACCTGTTCAATAATCGCGCGAGCCGCAGCGCATTGCGCGTCTTCTCCCGGCTTGTCCGGCCGCGGCCCGTCAGCAACTACTAACAATTTTGACGGCTTGACTTTGCGAATTTCTGCGAATACTCTCTGAGTTTCTTCGGGACGTTTGAAAATAATAAAAGCGACGGGGGTTTTTAACGGTCGATCGAACATTTACACAACTCCACTATGCTAATTGCTGACAACACTTTTGACTTTCGACAATCTCCTTTTGATACCAGAAATTCTATTGTCAAAAACATCCAAGACAGTCTTAGAAATATTCCGTTGTGGTATGCCAACATAACCCGCAACATATTTAGTAAACTGCTCTCCTAAAGGCAAATTCCAAAAATCTGATTGGGGATTAGAAACTTGTGCAAAAATTCGCTTAATTCCGTATCCTTTTTCGGCTGGCAAATGCCATATATCCATTTTTAAATCAGCCTCAGTTGCCGTATGAATGATCGGCGATGTCCACACTCGATTAAAATAAGCATTGCCGCTGCTGCGAGCATATCCCAGCTTGTTGTAAATGTAGGTGAGCATCTGCTCTTCTGTATTTAATTTTGTCTTTCCTTCGGCAAATCTTTGCAAGCAAGTCTCCCAGATCGAGTCTACTTCGTCGGACAATATTTTAATGTGTTTGCCACTTCCTACGATAAATTCTGCACCAAAATACTTGGGAGGCTCATCTACTTTATAGCCTAATTCCTCATAAATTTTCTGCATTTCTCGCCTGGTTAAACCGCTGATTTTTTTGTCTTCAGGCTCGTACAAATCGTAGGTAGCCAAACCTTGTTTTTCAATATCGGCAATTATGCGATCGGCGGAGTTTACCCACACGCAGTCAGAGTCTAAAGCTATACAGCGATCGTTTAACGCTGAATGATTTTTCAAATATTGAATAATGTCAAACTTAAAAAAGGTACTTCTGAAGGCGGGGTAGTATTCCATTGGTGGCTGATAGGTAAATGGAATCTGGACAACTTTAACTCCAATTTTGTCGAAAAACTCAACGGTGTTAAAGCTTTCAATATTTGGAATGCGATCGGCATTCGTAAATAAGATATGCTGAGCTTCCGGGTTATTTCTAACGCTGGAAGCAAAATATACCACCGCACATCGCCAGTAAACTGATTGAAATTTTTCCGAAGAAGATTTAGCATCCGATCCTTGGGGATATTTACTTTCCTGGCCTTCTTCATCGCAGCACATTCCAGTAACTATGTAAACAGAACCGCTGTCATTCATCGTGTCTATCTCCTGTTATATTTAAAGTGTGGAGTAAATTAAAGCCGTGAAGCGAAGCTATCCCTAAGGGAATCGCCCGTCATGTGAAAATAGAAATCCAAGCGCTTGATAATCATTTCAGAACCAATATGCGCTAAGTTTTTTAAGCTAGTCGCCAGCGGCAGATATCGATAGCGAAACGAAGACAGTCTGGGATCTGTTTCTTGATATAAAATATCTTGAGCAAAGTTGCCCCACCTTTCATCGATCATATCGATCGTCATACCAGCGTGTCCCGAAGGCAGCAACATATTGGAACCGTGAATCCCAATTACCAAGCGACTCTCTGAATAAACCTGACACATTTGCCTCTCAGTTTTTTCATCGAACTTATCCACTCTGAAATCTTCTACCCACTCTGGAAAGCTAGTGTTTTTGCCTAAACCTACAACTGCAAACTTAGCTTGTGGCAGCAACTTTCGCATTTTCGCAAACAACCTCTGCACTTTCCAATTTTGAATACTTAAAGGAATTTGTAGCAAGTTAATTTTTCGGAAAATTTTGACAAGCAAATGCCGGCACCACAGCCGATCTTCCCGCCAAACAAAAGTAATTTTGTATTCTTCCTTATCAAAATCGTGTTTGGCAACCCCCGTAAATTTACTAATATCAAATTGACTGGGGTGAGAATAGGCTTCACTGATGTAAACTTCCTGGAAACGTTCTAACTGTTTGCTGACAAAAGCGTCAAAACTGGGATAGTGAGACTGACCATTTTTCAGCGATATAGGTACTGTCCAGACTTCAGCAACTCCTTCGGGAACCATCCACCTCATAAATTTTTGGACAATGACAATCAAACCAAATTCTGGGTGAGATTCTAAATGCCTCTGTGCGTTGAGCAACTTTAAAAGGCTGTGTCCGTAAAGATAATCAATGCAGTTTAATATGATTACCCGATCGCAAGATTTAAAGATTTCTTGAGTAATTTCTAGGTGTTCGTTTTGAGGATTTTGCAGAGATTTGAGCAAGGGTTTTGCTAAAAATTCTTCCGCATATTTGTCATCACTAAAAGTTGTTCCTTCAGCTAAGTTAATGCTGTAAGCAGTTTTAGCCGCGTGGCCAATTCTCAACTCGTCAATGATTTCGCCACCTCCTGGAGACTCAGACACAACACAGATGCGGGAACCTTGCCACAATACTTTGACAGGTTTGAGTATTTGCCCAGAAGAGGGACAGTGCGATCGGTGTTCGAGCTTGGGTTTAATTTCAATCATTTGATCAATCCTATCAGCCTGGATGCAGCCTTGTATAAATTCAGCGAATTCAGAATTAAATTACCAAAAGGTCTCAGTTCTTTAATCAAAAAGTTGACTAAAATAATTACATAGAAATAAGTAATTAAAGTTGCCGCAGTTGCTCCAAAAGCTCCATATTTAGGAATTAGTAGAGAGTTCAATACTATATTAAAAAATGAGCCAATAAATGTCAAGTAAAGACCGTATCGCAGTTGACCTTCTAAGGCAAAATAGGTATTTCTAGCGATGCCGAAGTTACTGCCAAATTGAGCCCAAACGTAGATTGACAATACCCTGGCTGACTCTGTATATTGAGCGCCGTAGAGAGTTTGGACTATGAAAGGAGCTAGCAGAGAGATTGGTAATGCCACTCCCAACCACAAAAATAACATGGCATCTGAGTAAATCTGAAAGTTTTTTAAGTATTCGCCATAATTTTTTTCTCTTAACTGTGCGAGTTTCGGGAAAATAGAAGAAGCGATGATCACAGGCAAAAAATCACATATTTCTGATAGTTTGACTGCAACTGCATAATATCCTAACTCAGTTTTATTTATAGAGCCGAGCATGATTTGATCGATTTTGGAATAAATAAAAACCGCCAAGCCTGAAAGCACCAGCGGCCAACTTTCGTGAAGCAGTTCTTTACCTCGCTGCCAACTGACTCGCCACAGCTTTAAATCATTTCCCTTGTTTTGATAGACAATTGCGATCGCCAATCCGGCTAATGCTACCTCTCCCAACCTGATCCAAGCAAAAGCAATCAGTGGTGCTTTGAGTTGAATTAATCCGATTCTGAGTCCTGCAACCAGTAATGATACGCAATTTTTAGCGACAACTGTATACTTAGATTGAACTTGAGATTGAAACCAAAAATTTATTGTTTCAAAGGACTGAAAAATCGTGCCGGCGGCGATAATCCCTACCAGCCAACGAGTTAAGCTGTCATTGGGATTCTGTATTGAAATCACTGTGACAGTGAGCAGTAAAGTGATGATTCCGCCTGCTAATTGTATGGCAAAAGCAGTCCCTAGAGTCTCTTCTTTGCAGTCGGGATTGCGAGCAATGTCTCGCACTACCAGAGTACCCAATCCCATTGTTGCCACCGAGGAAAACAGCGAAACAAAGGCGATCGCATAATTGATTAAGCCAAATTGTTCCGGGCCCAGATATCGTGCTACCCACACTCCCACCAGCAGACCCAGACTCATCTGCAAAATTTGGTCAGTCAACAGCCAAGCCAGGTTGCCGAGTACCTGGCGGAGGCCGGGGCCGAGCTTTTGACTGACCGCATTTAGCTTATCTAACATCAGAAAGTTTTCAGTCCTTGTCAGAAATAAATATACTTTTCGAGCCTTGGGGGATTAATCAAAAACCAGGCTCATTAATATAGTATATCATAGTTCGAGCAATTTTTAACTTCTGCAAGTTAATCATGATTCAATCTGGATGAAGATGGCGCCACCAAATCGCCTCCGGAAATACGCCGGTTGCTGGATGGAGATTTGCCACTATCGATACTGAGTCTAACTGTTATTAACACGTAGGCAAGCCAGACATCCCCAATATCACATAGAGAACCTTCAGTTAGGTTGTTCAAAACAATAAAAACTAAGTAAATAATCGGTATTCCCGCTTGAGATAGCGGGCTGCGGCTCAGTTGGCGGACGGCAAAAATCAGATTTGTAAACACAGAAATTATGATTAGAACCAGTCCTGGATAGCCGAAAGAGAGTAAGACTGCTATGGAACCATTATGAGCAGTTTTAGGTTGAAATCCACTCGTAGTATATATATAATAAGCTGGGGTCTCCTTGCCTATTAATGCTTGTTGAAAAAATCCCTCAAATCCATAGCCAAACCAAGGACGCTGGTTGGCTGCCGCGATTAATTGCGGCCAGAACTCCGTGCGTCCTGTCAAAGTCAAATCTTTTCCTAAACCTCCGACAACAATGGATTCCAAATTGTCGATTATATAAATGCTACCTATGATACCGAAGATCGTAAAGCCGACAATACAAGTAAAGGCCCATTGAAACTTTAACTTGCTCAAAAAGCTTAAGGATGATACTACAACTATGAGCATCAAACTATTAACTAGAGAACCCCCAGAGCTAGTAGTTCTAACCAAATAAAAGGAAAAAAACATGAATGCCAGAGCTATCCAGCGTTCTTTCTGAGTTTTAGCACCTTGGGAATAGTGCAGGTACCAAAGTGCTGTACTTACTACCATGATGCTGCCCAGAGAATTTTTGTGACTGGTAATTCCTGACAATTCCCGTGTCACATTCGGGTAGCGCAAAAAACTAACTATACCCACCGAGGTATAGCCCCATCGCACTAAGGCTGATAGTTCGTGCCACTCATATCGCGCACCTATATAAAAACCCACAACCGTAAAACCTGTAAATGCTATCCCCGCTTTCAGCGTAATATCAGGAACTAGCGACCACAGTGTCGATGTTATTGGTAGCCAACAATATAGCGAAAAAGCCGGATTTCTCAGCACCACAAATAACAATCCTTCGACAAGTTTGTGTTTACAAAAATTAATAAATTTCCCACATAAAATAAAAACTATCCAGGGATAAAATACATAAGGAAGCTGCTTAATTACTCCACCCTCAGGGTCAGTGATATTGATAAAGTGCATATAATTAAAAGGAGGTACATTAACATGAGGAGACATGAAAATGTACAGAACTGCAAACCACTTTTCTAAAGTAATACCAATTTGTTTTTTGCTGGCAATCTGAAATATCAACAGAGTGATCGCCAAGCCACTGACACCCAATATCATCAGCAACAAATTATTGCTGAGAATTAGTTCTTTAATCATTCTCGCCATAAATATCTACCCTCTCTGAGAAAAATACCAATTTAGCAGCGGGCTAATTCCACCAAAATAACAATAAACCGAGGTATTTGTCGCCGGCGATCTTTCTATATAAGCTGCTGCTGGTCTAAAGTGTTGGTTGGTTGGGTATGAGGAGAGGGGTTGGGGAATGCCGAGGTTTTTTTATTCTGCCTTCTAGATAATTGCCGGGAGGGGGAGGGGAAGAAAATTTGATGATTTTTTTCTTTGTATCTGCGATCGACATTGCTTTTCAACGATCGGCGATTAAACTGGTGAATGATCCTCAAATAAAATAAGTAGTCTGTGGCTAACACTGATTTTTCCAAACAAGTAAACCCGCCAGTCTTGAGTTTGATGTTGTGGACGATCGCCTGCGCGAGTATTTCCCTCGGGTTCCCGCTTGGTGCAACAGCGCAACTACCATTGCGTCCTGGCGCAGTCACAACACCTGTCGGCGTTAGAAGATCGCCCCAAAGCTACAAACTCGGCGGTGGCGATCGCATCCAAGTAGAAATACTCGAAGTACCAGAGCTCACCCGTGGCTACGAAGTCCTCTCAGACGGTTCCGTCAACCTCCCGCTGATCGGTCTGATCTCGATCCGCGGCCGTACCTTAGCGGAAGCCACCACCATCATCCGCAACGCCTACCGCCGCATCCTCAAAGATCCGATAGTTACAGTCAGCCTCGTCGCCGCCCGCCCCCTCAACGTCGGCGTCATCGGAGAAGTAACTAGGCCCGGAAACTTCACGATCGCCCTCACTCCAGGCCCGGGGGTCGCGCCCAGCGTGCAGTACCCAACCGTCACCCAAGCCCTCAGACTCGCAGAAGGCGTCACTGGCGTCGCTGACATCCGCAACATCCGCGTCCGCCGTCCCCAACCCGACGGCCCCGACCAAGTGCTCAACGTTAACCTATGGAAATTCTTGCAAGAAGGAGACATCTCTCAAGATATCATTTTGCAAGACAGAGACACGATTGTGATCCCTACCGTCGCGAACTTCAACCAAGCAGAGGCGCGCCAATTTGCGATCGCCAACTTCTCGCCGCCGCCGGAAAAACCTCGATCGATCTCCATCGTCGGCCAAGTAACCCGCCCGGGGGCTTACGTAGTCATCGGCGGCAACACCAATAGCGACCTCAGCCGAGAAGGATTCCCCACCGTCATCCGCGCCATTCAGCTTGCAGGCGGAATTACCTCCGAAGCCGACATCCGCCAAATTCAAGTGCGCCGCGTCACCAGAAGAGGCGAACAAATCATTCCAGTCAACCTGTGGCAATTCCTAGAGTCCGGCGACGGCGCCCAAGATACCATCCTCCAGCAGGGAGACACCATCATCGTTCCCAAAGCAACTATCGTCAACCCCGCAGAAGCTGGCGTGCTGGCTAGCACTAACTTTGCTCCTTCCGGCATTAACGTTTATGTAGTAGGAGAAGTCAGAACATCTCTCGATCCGTTGAGGCTGCCACCTAATGCCACCCTCAATCAAGCTTTAGTTTCCAGAGGATTTTTTGGCTACGAGAATACGAGAGCTAGAAGGAATAAAATTGAGCTAGTCCGCCTCAATCAGGACGGTACTGCTACTAAACGGACGATCGAAGTCGATTTAACTCAAGGCATTAACGAAGAAGTCAATCCTCAACTTCGGAACAACGACATGATTATCGTATCCCGCAGCGGTATCGTCAACTTCATAGACCGCATGAACGCTGTAGTCGGGCCTGTCGGGCCAGCTACCGGAGTGTTAAATTTTATAAACGTTCTCCGAAGTTTATTCAGGTAAGAACGTTGCTGGTGAGGTGGATAATTCCTGCGAAAGGCTAGAATAAATTAAACAATAGAATTTCTGGCGTCGCGGCGTGGCAGCTTCAAAAATATCAACATCAAAAATATAAACCTCAAGAATACCCAGGCTGAATATGGATAGCAGACAAGATTACCAACCCTTCACACCCAAATCTAATGGCAAACTGCCCGACTTCTCGGCTCAGAACTACAGAGATAGGTTCGTCGAGGAGACAGAGGAAGAAAAGCTAGACTTGTCGTGGCTGTTAGGAGTCCTGCGCCGCCGTATCCTGGTGATGGCAGCAGCCACAATTGCTTTGAGCGCCCTCGCAGGAACAGGGATCGTCACCGCTTCTAAACGGATAACGCTGGAGTATGAAGGCTCATTTTCTCTGTTAGTAGAACCAGCAACCGCTGAAGGTTTGCTATCCAAACAATTAGACAATACCGTCGCTGCCGACTTAGCAAAAATTAATATAGAAGGAATTAGTTTAGTAGATTACGAAACCCAAATTAGGATTTTACGCAGCCCCAAAATGATGCAGCCAGTGCTTCAAGATTTGCGAGCTTGGAATCCCAACCTAACCTACAGCGAACTGATGACAAAACTGTCGATCAGCCGCGTCAGCTACGGAAGAGATGGCAAACAGCAAGGTACAAAAATCTTAGAAGTTCGCTACAAAGATTCAGAACCAAATAAAATTTACGGCGTATTGGATAAGGTTTCTAAAGCTTATCTAGAATATAGCTTGCAGCAGCGGTTGACGGGCATCAATCAAGGTATTAAATTTATAGACATGGAGATGCCCAAGCTCCGAGAAAGAGTCGAAGTTTTGCAACTGCAAGTCCAAAGACTGCGCCAGAATAGCAACTTGTTTGAGCCGCAGCTAGAGGGAAAATCTCTGTCAGAACAAGTTCAAAGCATTCGGGGACAGCAAGTAGGACTCCAGGTACAGTTAAAAGGGATGCGGAATCTCTACCAAAGCTATCAAAATTTACTGGATAAAAATAACCCCATTGGCGTATTGATGACCCAAGGACAAGCTTACGGCGGACTGTTATCTCAAATCCAGAAAATAGACTCAGACTTGTCCCTGAAATTAGCTCAGTATAGAGATGACAGTTTGCCTGTTTTAGCACTGCGAAAAAGTCGGGAAGAACTGATTTTAACGGCGACTCAACAAGCAAAAGAAGTGGTGATGGGAAATTTGTCAAGCCAAATCAAAGAAGTTGAGGCGCGCGATCGCGAAATGACTGCTTTGCAAAAGGCTCTCTACCAAAAAATTAGAAATTTTTCAGTAACAACGAGACAATACGACAATTTAGTGCGGGAACAACAAGTTGTTACTAAGAGTTTGTCGGACTTTTTGGCAAAACGGGAAGCCTTGCGGATTGATGCAGCTCAACAGCAAATACCTTGGGTGCTGATCAATCCTCCGGAAATTCCGCTAGACAAATTCAATAGGCCGATCCCAGCTACAATCAAACAAACCAAAAGACAGTTAGCGTTGGCACTAATTTTAAGCAGTCTGCTGGGCATAGCAGTCGGCTTGCTCGTAGAGGTGCTAAATACTGTTTTCCACACTCCAGAAGCACTGAGAATCGCCACAAAATTGCCGGTGATCGGGGTGATTCCGTTTAGCAAAAAAGTCAGGCGCAGACAGCCAGCGAGGCCGAGGAAACTAACTTCGGCTCGCTCGTCGTCGAAGTCGCAAGTGCAAGTTCTCGAATCCCTCGACACTGAACCTACTCCTCCGACGCTCATCGGGGGTCAAAGTATTTTTAGGGAGTTGGACTATCAATTTTTAGAAGCATTTCGATCGCTCTACACCAATATTCACTTGCTCAGTGCAGGTACGGCAATTCGATCGCTTTTAGTGAGCTCGGCCGTGGCTGGAGACGGCAAATCTACAGTAGCTTTGCACCTGGCCGCGATCGCAGCAGCAGTCGGACAGCGAGTATTGTTAGTAGATGCAGATTTGCGCTGCCCGCAACTGCATACTAAGCTAGGACTGCCAAACGTGCGCGGGCTCGCCGATGCCATTTCTACAGATCTCAGCCTCAACGACGCGATTCAGCGAGCTTTGAATCAAGACAATTTGTTCGTACTTACCGCAGGACAAATTCCGCCCGATCCGATCAAGCTGCTTTCTTCCAAAAAAATGCAGTATTTGATGGAGCAGTTTCAAGCATTTTTTGACTTAGTGATTTATGACACCCCACCGCTAGCCGGCTTGGCAGACGCCCACTTGATAGCAGCTCACACCGACGCTACGATTATGGTCGTGCAAATTGCCAAAACAGACCGAGCGCAAGTTCGCAAAGTTTTAGAAGAATTAAAAATTTCTGGAGCTTCGGTTTTGGGAATCGTGGCTAACGGCTGCAAAAACGATCCTAACAGCTACCGGCAGCGCTCGGTCGGTTTAGACACCCTCTACGACCAAAAACTATCGGCTTTAGGTACAAAAAATCAAAATTAGACAAATTTCGCTCCAAGCGGCGCCGTGCCGCCCTCCTCTACCCGAAATGCACAACCAACCTGCACAATCATTTTTTGACAAACGTACCATTTGAGAAAGAAAATGATAGACTAACGGACATAGCCTCGTGTGTCAACCGAGATTACGCGGATATTTGGTTCGCAGTAATTCTTTAAAAAATGATTGGGAAATCAGCAAAAGTGGGTAAACTACATCTAGCAGAGCGCAATCTCAATCAGGAAAAGACACCTTTGAAGGTGAACGTTAATGCAAACGTTAATGTGAACGTTTCAACCCAGAAACTTGGTAGGGATTATTCTATGAGTACAGTTATGGTTGTTGATGATAGCGTCACTCTGCGGGAGATGATCGCCGACTTGCTCAAAGGTAGAGGACTCAATGTCACGGTAGCTAGTGATGGCGTAGAAGCTCTAGAGCAAATCAAAGCCAACCGCCCGGATTTAGTCGTTCTGGATATCGTGATGCCCCGGATGAATGGCTATGAAGTCTGTCGCCGGCTCAAGAGCGACCCCAAAACTCAGAATTTGCCCGTGGTAATGTGTTCGAGCAAAAGCGAAGAGTTCGATCGCTATTGGGGAATGAAACAAGGAGCCGACGCTTACATCGCCAAGCCGTTTCACCCTCAGGAATTGGTGGGCACGATTAAGCAACTGCTGCGCGGTTGAAGTAGAGGAAGAGGGACAGAAAAAATGTCTTGAGTGGTTCCAATTTCTGATCCCGCAGCCTCTCTAAACTACTCGATTGACAATAGTCCAAACATCCCCGTCCGATCGCACGTAGGGTACAGAAATACTCTTAAAACCCGTAATAAAAGGCTTGTAATAAACCTGCCAGTAGCTGGGACTAATTTGGTCGGCAATGGCTTTAAGTTCCTTCACTTCTCCCGACAATTGGGCCGCCAGTTCGTTAATCCGTTCCGCGTGTCCGCGAGCGAGCTCTCTTCCCTCTTCAACTTGCTGCTCCATCGGACTGATTCTTTGCAAGTTTACCGATAGCTGCTGTTTCTGATTCAGTTGAGCAGACAGAGCTGCGATCGCATCATCTATTCCCTTGACTTCTGCCGACACTTGTGCTGTTTCCCTCGCGTGACGGCGGTAAGCATCAGCGATGGCTTGGGGCGAATCCCCCGCTGGGGCGATCGCGCCAGTGCTAAGCTGTTGGCGTTCGCGGCGCAAAGCCTCAATCTGAGAGCAAATTGCCTCTATGTCTGTCTGAAGTTTGTCCACCAAATTACCGTAGTTTTTGGATATCTTAGCATATTAACACAAGCTAATAAAGGTCTTATATAGCCGAGTCTCAGCAACAGTGCGGTGGTATCGGGCATAGGGCATAGGGCACGCAGGCATACCTCACTTTTTTAAGAACCGCTATAAGAGAGATGAATAATTCCGATGAAGAGCGGATTTGATATTACACATAATGGAGAAACCTGTTTCAAAGTGGCGCATAATTCGCAATTACCAATTACCAATTACCAATTACCAATTACCAATTACCAATTACCAATTACCAATTACCAATTACCAATTACCAATTACCAATTACCAATTACCATTACCAATTACCAATTACCAATTAAGTTATTTTAAATTGCGATCGCCGGCACGCCTCAAACTGACTACAGCCTCCACCAAGACATCGGGCTGTACGGGTTTAGTCAGATGCCGATCGTAACTAGCTTTCAAAGCCCGATCGCGGTCTTCATCTCTAGCATAGGCCGTCAGGGCGATCGCCCGAAACTTCCTGCCGCTTTGGGTTGCCAGAGAACGCAGCCTTAACAGCAGCGAATAGCCGTCTTCCTCAGGCATTCCGATATCGCTGACCAAAACATCCGGCACAAACTCCGAAGCCACCTCAAACGCCTCAGCAGCACAGGATGCAGCCCTGACAGCCGCCCCGGAATCGCTCAAGACAAACATCATAAATTCCCGCGAATCCACCTCGTCATCAACCACCAAAACCTTGACTCCCTGTAAATTACCACCGCCAGCCAACACCGACGCTTCCTCAGGGGCGATCGAATTTACCGGAATCGAAGGGAGGCGGAAAGTAAAAGTCGAACCCATATCCAGTCCCGGACTCTGGGCCCAAACCCTGCCGCCGTGGAGTTCCACCAACTGCCGGACGATCGCCAGACCCAGCCCCAAACCGCTATAATTGCGAGTAATCGTAGCATCCGCTTGCCGGAAAGACTCAAACACGTAAGGCAAAAAATTCGCAGCAATCCCAATTCCGGTGTCGGTAACAGTTAGCTCAACCTCCGAATCAAATCGCTGCAACCGGATTTCCACTCGCCCGCCACGCGGCGTAAACTTAATCGCATTCGTCAACAAATTCCAAATTATCTGCTGCAAGCGGCCGGGGTCTCCCGATACCAAAAATCTCGGATTTAACGGAGATTCGCGATCGCCATAAACCTCTTTGAGCGGGCAAAATTCAGCAGTATCCAAGCCCAAATCTAGAATTGCCAACTCCACGTCGATCGACTTAGCATCGGCCGCCAACCGCACCGTATTTACGGCTCCTTCCACCATCGAAATCAAATTTACTGGACAAGGATTTAAAGTCAATTTGCCGCGAATAATTCTCGAAATATCCAGCAAATCCTCAATCAATTGAGTTTGCAATTTAGCATTGCGCTCGATCGTTTCCAACGCCCGTGCGGTAGCTGCCGGACTGAAACTGCGATTTCGTAGCAATTGCGCCCAGCCCAAAATCGCGTTTAAGGGCGATCGCAACTCGTGAGAAAGAGTTGCTAAAAACTCATCTTTCATGCGATTTGCCTGCTGAGATTCCTCATAAAGCCGCGCGTTTTCGATGCTCGCCGAAACTGCCTGAGCCAACTGCATTAAAATACTTTCGTCATCTTCCCCAAACTCCCCCTCATACTTGTCCGACAACTGAATCAATCCCATATTTCTGCCATCGCGAGCCGTCAGCGGTACCGCCAGCCAGCCCCGCATCGGCGGGTGCTTGTCGGCAGCCTTGCCGAACTTCCGCCACGCCTGGTGAGCCTCTAACTCGCTTTGAGTCATCCGCATCGCCTGTTGGTGCCGGCAAACTTCCTGATAAATGCCCGTACCGTCTGGCTCTTCGCAGTAATCTTGCCACTGGGCGTATTTTTCGGATAGGGAAAACTTGCTAATTCCGGCATCCCAGTGGGCGGAAGGGCTGAGGTTGACGGCTGCTTGGTGGACTTCCAGAATTTGGCGGGCGCTATCTGCTGCTAACTGAACGATGTCTGCTACCGAAAGCATGGAGTGGAGCGCAACTGAGGCGGAGGTTAACTTTTGCAGGCGGTGCAGATACGATCGCTCGCGCGCCAAAGCCTGGGAGCGATCGTATTCTAACTGTTTGCGAGCGGTAATGTCGATCGCTACGCCGAACAGTCGCACTGGTTTACCGGATGCGTCAAAAACCACCCGCCCTTTGTCGTGAAGCCAAATCACCGAACCGTCGGGGCGCTCTTGGCGGTGTTCCGAGTCGTAAAATCCCGAGCCGCTGAGTGCCGCATCCAAATCTGCCAAAAAGCTGTCGCGGTCATCTCGATGCACCGCATTCTTTTTTTCCTCAAAAGTACCAACTGCGCTGTCCGGGTGCAAACCTATCTCTGTTTGGGCATTGGAAAAACGGCGGATTTCAGCGGAAACAACATCCCAAGAAAAAGCAACCGTGTTAGCTGCTTCTAGGGCAAAGCGCAAATTTTCCTCGTTTTCCTGTATTCTGGCTTCGGATAACTTGCGATCGGTAATATCCCAAACCACGCCGATCGATCGCACCGATTTACCAGTACCATCATCAAAAAACTTGCCCCTAGCCGCGATCCAGTGCAAGCTGCCATCGGGCCAAATCACTCTAAATTCGTGCTGGTATTCTATCTTGTTATCTAAAGAAAAGGCGATCGCGCGAGCAATAGAATCGCGATCGTCCGGGTGAATAAAGGCAAAAAATGCTTCATAAGTTCCCAAAAAACTGCCTTTTTCCAACCCGAATAACAGTTCGTGTCCCTCCGACCAAACCACCTCGCCAGTTAATATATTCCAATCCCAAGTTCCCATTTGCGAGGCGCAGATAGCTACCCTCAGCCTTTCCTCAGAAATTGCCAACTGCGCCGAAGTTTTTGCGTAATTCTCGCGCAACTGCTGTTTTTCCAAACTTTCGCGCACGGCAGACGCCAGCCGATTGAAGTGTCGCCCTTTGAACACATAATCGCTCAAACCCGCTTTCATCGCTTCGACTGCCACTTGTTCGCTGCCGCTGTCGGTACACATAATTACCGGACAATTTGGGTACTGGCTTTGAACTTGTTTGAGAATAGTTAATCCGTCGCTCCAGCGCACTTGGTAATCGGTAATCACCATGTCAAAACCCCCGACGACCAGGATTTGTTCGAGACTTGGGGCATCTATCGCCGACTTAACTTCTAAATCGGGCAAAGTTTTTCTCAGTTCTCGCTCGATCATCAGGCGATCGTTCGGGTTGTCGTCGATCAACAGAATAGACAGCATGGTTTTTGGGCTTTTTGTATTGGCACAAACATTCTTGAATCTAAAAATATGTTATTGAGGAGTTCCGTTGTTTCAATATTTAGTGCTAATTAACTATCCTCGGATTTTTTTAATTGTATTTGCTTGTATTTTATTATATCTCACAGATTATGCTGTCGGTAGTTTTTTCCCAGTATTTGCTAACAGATACATAACCTAATTTCTTCTCTCGAACCTTGTGGGTATTATATTAGTCAATGCCTTGCTTCAACAGTTGACACTTGACACTTGACAGTTGACTTTTGAGGGCAACCTCTACCCTTAAGTCCGAGGATTGGAGTAATGAATAGTCTAATTTTAATTTCTCCGTCAAAGGCGGGCGGGCTTTCAACCAATTCTTTCTGGTAAAAATCCCAGCCTTACGATTTTCGAGGTTGATTAGCCTCCCGTCAATCTTGGATTCATCGCACAGGAACAGATGATACAGGACTCGCCACCTCAAGACCAACTTCTACCAGTTTTGATTTGATTATATTTGAGATTAAAGAATTGGGAATGACTGATGACCACCCAAAAATGGATACAAGCCCACGACAGCAGAAGTGGAGATTACAAAATCTTAGACCAAAGTTCAAACTCCCAGATTCACGGCGCTACAAGTAAATCTCAAACTTGTACAGCCAAGTCGAAGTATCTCAAATCTCTCATTACGAGGAAAAGTCTGACAACGAGGAAATAAACCCTAAAAATTGGGATAACGCTACTATAAACCAGAAAATTCTATAGGTTCCGGCAGTTCGGTCTGGTTGAGCCAATACTCGCCAAAACTCTGCATCATGTCCGATAAAGAAGCAAACCCGACAGGTTTAACCAAATAAGAATTAACGCCTAGATCGTAAGCTTGATTGACATCTAATGTTTGCCTCGAAGATGTAAGAACAATCACAGGTAAACGTTTGAGTTGCGGCTGCTGTTTGAGCCAACTCAGAACCTCGTGACCCGATCGCCTGGGCAACTTCAAATCTAGTAAAATTATCGCAGGTAAAGGATAGCGCTCGCGATCGCTGTATTCTCCATCACCATTTAAATAAAAAACCGCTGCATCTCCATCTCGGACAATTTGCAGCGAAGTATTAGTAAAAATCTGATTGCGAAACGCCCGCTGCATCAACAGAATATCAACGGGGCTATCTTCCACCAGCAAAATCGTCTGCCTTTGCCTCATCCTTTCCTCAGCTCTATCCAAAATCGACTGCCGTGTCCTAATTGCGATTCCACCCCAACTTGACCGCCCATGCGATCGACTGCTTTTTGTACAATAGCTAATCCTATACCAGTTCCGGGGTATGACTCGATACCGTGAAGCCGTTCAAAAACGCGAAAAATCCGTTTTTGATGTTCTGGAGCAATACCGATGCCGTTGTCTGCTACCCAAAGACGGATGATGCGATCGCCTTCGTTGGCTTCGCTAACAGGCAATTGGCCAGTGCTAATCAATAACTGCGAATGCTCCCACTTTCCCACTTTCCCCCTTTTCCATTCTCCCGCAGTCTGTCTGTCTGTCTCTCCCTCTGGAGGCAGTTGAATTTCCTCAGCCCATATTTGCACTTGCGGCGATGCGCCTGCCACAAATTTTAGAGCATTGGCGAGCAAATTTGTGATGACTTGAACTAAGGTAACGCGATGGGCAATTACCGGCAATAAGGGCGATCGCACGCTGATGCGAGCACCGTTGGACTTAGCATCGGCTTGTACCATAGCAATTGCCTCAGCGACAGCAGATTCTAACTCTACAACTTGCAGCGATAAATCAGTGCGGCTCAGGTGGCTGTATGCTAGCAAATCTTGGATCAAATCTTCTAATTGTTGCCCAGAATTTACAATTTGCTGGGCATATTCTTGACCGAGTTCGTCAAGGATTTCGCCGTAATCTTCTAACAAAGCTTCAGCCAATCCCTGCATTCCCCGCAAGGGCGCGCGCAAATCGTGGGCGACGGTATAGGTGAAAGCTTCTAATTCTTCGTTAGCTCCTTGCAGTTCATTGGTGCGGAGTTCGACTCGCTGTTCTAACGTAGCGTTGAGCATCCGAATTTCCGCTTCTGCTTGTTTGCGTGCAGTGATGTCAATGGCGGTACTAATTACTAAACTTCTGCCGTCGGAAAGCTTGCCTAAAGGTGCCGAATAAAAGTCCCAAATTCGTTTTTCACCGCTGGCTGTGGTAATTATATATTCACCTTCAGAAAGGCGCGAGTTTAATTTGTGCAGCCAATTGATATTTGCTGGCACTACCGATTTGCGGCTGCCGTAAGCTTTTTCTGTCCAATCTTCAATTGTAGGAATTTCTGAGGATTTGTAGCCTGAGAATTCTGTCCAAGCGGAGTTAATTTGCAAAACTTCTCCGTTTTCAGCGTGCAGCATAATTGGCAGCGGGGCGTTAACAATGGCGCGGCGGAAACGTTCTTCGGTTAATTGCAGGGAATTGCGATCGCGTTCTAGCTCTTCTAGCAGTTGATTTTGTTTGATTTGGGCATTGTCGCGCAAAATGCGATCGCGCTTTACCAAATATAAAATTAACACCAGCAACAGCCAATCTACCACAGTAGCAACGGTAAAAGTGATGATTGTCAAATTAGCACTGGCTTGAGATTCTTGGGCGCGCTGCTGCAATATCACATTTTCCTCGGCAGTCATGGTGGCTACCTGCTGCCGAATCCCCTCCATGATTTGCTGTCCGCGATCGGTTTTTACCACCCGCAGGGCTGCTGCTAAGTTTTGTTTGCGCCGCAGATTGATGGTTTCTTGAAGTTCGGCTAATTTAGAGTCGATCGCACTTTTCAAGTCGCGAAGGCGCTCTTGCTGCCGATTGTTGTCGGCTGTTAGTTCCTGCAATCCGACTAATTGTGTGTTAACGTTGGCGATCGCAGTGTAATAAGGTTCTAAATACCGTTCTTCTCCCGTCAGCAAATAACCGCGCTGCCCCGTTTCAGCATCTTTTAAGGTAGAAAGCGTGGCTTCGAGTTCACTTAAAACTCCGTGAGTGTGGCTCACCGAGCGCTCGTTTTCCACTAACTTGAGAGTATTGCGGTAGGAAGTTACCGCATTAAAAATTAGCAGTCCCAAGGCGATGCCGATGCCTGCGGTGATTTGGCGAGTCAGCGATTTGTTCATGAAATAGTCGGCGCGCGAGTGCTGCTTTTTTTGTTATACCTCGCTCCGGGCGATGAATTTTTTGCTCGGGCAGACACGGCGGCCAAAGCAGATAAATTTAAGGCTCAAATTTGCGATCGATCTTGTTTTTAGTTTAGTGTCGCTGCTACACAAATACTAGACAAGTCTAGACATTTGCTTCTTACTTCGTCGGGAGCATGGGAGCGGTTATCCCTCCGTAAGCTTTCACGGTTTAGCCAACCGTGATAAATTGATGGCTGCGTTTAAATCCCTGTCCATCGAATGACCGCAACTTCCACAGTTATAAACCCTTTCTTTGAGTGGCATATCTTGAATATGCCCGCAACTCGAACAGGTTTTGCTCGACGGGAACCAGCGGTCAGCAACGACAATTTCACAGCCAAACTTTTTCGCTTTGTATTCTAGCTGGCGTTTAAATTCATGAAATCCGCAATCAGCTATTACCTGTGCTAGCTTGTGATTCTTTAGCATCCCTCCAATATTCAAGTCTTCTACTACTATCGTTGCGTGGTTTTTGCATAAGTAAGTAGTGACTTGATGTAGAGTATTCTTTCTGAGGTTTGCTATTTTTGCATGGTGTTTTGCCAGTTGGATTTTGGCTTTGTATCTATTGCTGGAACCTTTCACCTTTCTAGCAAGAACTCTTGATAATCTCTTCAGCTTTATAAAATGCGCTTTGTAGTGCTTTGGGTTCGGGAATACTACGCCAGTTGAAAGTGTAGCCAACTCTTTTACTCCCAAATCAACTCCTACAATTTCATGAGTTTTGACTGTGGGTTCATGATTCTGTTCGTAAGCAAATGCGATAAACCAACTGTCGGCAGTGCGTGAAATGGTGATTGACTTGCAAGTTGTGTGAGGTAGTCCTTCGTGGGTTTTTACCCAGCCGATTGTCGGCAACTTTATAGACGTACCACCCACAGGGATAGGCTTACCGCCCGCGTCAATAGTGAAAGAGTCGTGATGCCCCTTCTTTTTGAATCTGGGAAATCCACCTTTTTTTGAGAAAAATTTAGAGAACGAATCCCCAAGATTGTCAAAGGCGTATTGAGTTATTTTCTGGCAGATTCCCGTCTCTTTGATCCATGTAAATTCAGGTTTTACATGATTGTTGAAGAATTTCTTGAGTAGGTATTTATTGGGCTTTAATCCATCTTGATAAAGGCTATTCCAAGTAGCTAGTCCCCAATTATAAGTAAACCTCGCTATGCCAGCGTGTTTGCTCATAACCGTTGCCTGGTTCTTGTTTAGCTTTAACTTTGTCTTGATGGACAGAAGCATTGTTTGGCCTCAACACTCGATTTATTTGTTTAATTTTGCCACATCTTGTAGGGGTTTGTCAACAGCATTTTTTAGTTTTATTTGATTTCCTTGGAGTAATTTTGCAGACCGTATAATCGACAGGAAAAACAGTGAATTATTTCAAGTATTCTAGCAATTCATGTTGAGGAGACGGCGAGTCTTTTTACTGACAATCCAAGCTTTTTTGCGAATTCATGTGGTTTAAACAAAATGGTATACCGTAGATTTGTCCACAAGTGTACCACTCTGTCTATTTATTTGCTACCTAGGTACTAGCTCCTCTTCGCATCCTCCTTAAGTAAGAGAGGCCAAATATACAATCTCTCGCTCTCTCGCTAAGCTTAATTAGTCATTTTCTGTGGCATCACTTTTGCTGCTTTGACTATTTCAAATCGCGGCGCAAAAAAAGGAGTTTTTACCTATTGATTTCGGTTGATTTATGGGGTATATTTTAGATAATGGAAGTGGTGACTTCAATTTAAAAATTTTCACTATTCCCATTATTAAATAATACCTTGTCAAGCAGCCCGCGTCAAGCTTTTTACCCGAAAAAAAAGGCGATTTTTTCATGATTTGTGAAAAAAATAACTTTGGGACGCAGGGGAGAAATTGCTAGGGAAACTAACCGCAGATAAACGCAGATTAACACAGATAATTTTCAGCATCCAGATGGAATCAATAGCAATTGGAGTCTACAGTCTGTTTGGAAGCGAGACGATCGCACTGCACGCCGGAAAAGATGATTCCGAGTGCAGTGGCGAAGCAGAGAATTAGGGAATAACAGCGGCTTTCATCGCCAAAATGCGATCGATCGCATCCTCAACAACCTTATCAGGAGTCGAAGCACCCGAAGTCACGCCGACGACAATATTACCTTCAGGCAGCCAATTTTCAGTTACGACCAAATCCCCGCCCAAAGGCTTGTGTTCGATGCGATTTCCCGGTAAAATGCGCTCCGCAGAATCAATGTGATAAGAAGGAAGAGTTTTGTCGATCGCAATTTCCTGCAAGTGAGTAGTATTAGAAGAATTAAAACCCCCAATCACCAACATCAAATCCAACTTTTCCTCAACCAAACTCAACATAGCATCTTGCCGTTCCTGAGTCGCATCGCAGATAGTATTAAAACTCAGAAAATGCTCATTAAGATTGGACGGCCCAAACTTCCGCATCATCGTCTTTTCAAACAACTTGCCAATATTCTCAGTCTCAGTTTTGAGCATAGTAGTTTGGTTAGCAATCCCGACACTTACCAAATCCACATCTGGGTCAAAACCAGCAGAATAAGCCTTGCTAAACTTAGCAAGAAACTCAGCACGATCGCCCCCGTGCAAGATATAATTGCTGACATATTCAGCTTCCTGCAAATTCAGCACAATCAAATACTTATCAGCAAAAGAACTCGTTGCCACAGTTTCTTCGTGCTTGTACTGACCGTGAATAATCGAAGTGTAATCCCTTTTTTTGTGCTTTTCAACAGTATTCCAAACCTTAGAAACCCAAGGACAGGTAGTATCAACAATCTTGCAGCCCCTATCGTTCAGCAACTGCATTTCTTGCACGCTCGCCCCAAAAGCAGGTAAGATTACCACATCGCCACTATCCACCACAGAAAAATCTTTCTGCCCCTTTTCCACAGCAATAAAACCAACTTCCATATCGCGCAAATGCTGGTTCACAGAAGGATTGTGAATAATCTCATTAGTAATCCAAATCCGTTCCGAGGGGAAGTGCTGGCGAGTCTCGTAAGCAATAGCCACAGCGCGTTCCACTCCCCAGCAAAAGCCAAAAGCCTCAGCCAGCCGGATGGTGACGGCGCCGCGTTGCAGCCTGTAATTGTTGTCGCGAATTTGCTGGATCAGGCTGCTTTGATAAGCTGTCTCCATTACGCCAGCTACCTCAGCTTCGTGTCCGAAACCCTTGCGGTGGTAGTTTTCAGACTGTTGGAGCGATCGTTTAAAAGCTTTAGTATCCATGCGGTACTGAGTTCAAATCTAGGTTAATTACCTTTGATTTTAGAAGGCCTGGGTGCGATCGGGATTATACGATTTTAGATTTTAGATTTTAGATTTTAGATTGGAATGAACTACTGCATAAGGGTTAGGATCGCAAATTAAATAATTTACACAACGAAAGTGGGATGGGCGGGGGAGCCCGTCCTTTAGAGACGGGCTCCCCCGCCCATCCCACAAAAACCATCAAATTATAAGTTATTTAATTCTCATTCCTTAGTGGCTTGTATAAAGTTACATTCTCTTTTGAAACTGGTATTATTTAATTCAGTAACGAACAGAGGCGCGACTTTCATGGGTTCGTTCAAAATAAAACAAAAAAAAGCGTAGAGACGCACATAACTGCATCTCTACGCGATGATCGAACTTACCCTGAAAATCAGCCCACCTTTTTCGGCGCGAAAGGAGAACCAGATTCAAAGGAACTGAAACCGCCGGCAAAATCCTCACCGTAAGCTTCTTCCCCGTGTTGGCCGATATCCAAACCTTGGTCTTCAGCAGATGAGGCGACTCGCAGTTCCATAAACTGCGCGAGAATTTTTAGGATGACAAAAGTACCGGCAGCCGCAAACACGTAAGTAGCTACAACGCCTACAAACTGTGTCACAATTAGCCCCGGATTTCCGGCAAACAGCCCGTCATTTCCGGCTGCGTTAACGGCTTTAGTCGCAAACACGCCTGTCAGAAGCGCGCCTACAGTTCCGCCGACGCCGTGAACCGGGAAGGTGTCCAAAGAGTCGTCAAATCCCAGCTTAGCTCGCAAGCTAACGGCGAAGAAGCAGCAAACGGAAGTTATCGATCCGATTAACAGGGCCCCCACTGGCAGTACGTATCCCGCCGCTGGTGTGATTCCCACCAATCCTGCTAGGAAACCACTGGCAATTCCGACTGCTGTCGGTTTGCCTCTGAGCACCCATTCGATGATTGTCCAAGTTAAACCGCCGGCTGCGGTTGAAATCATTGTGGTGACAAAAGCCACTGTTGCTAAGGAACCCGATCCTAAAGCGCTACCGCCGTTGAAGCCAAACCAGCCGAACCACAGGAGCCCAATTCCCAGCAAGACGTAGGGTACGTTGTGGGGGGTGTGGGGCTTGTTTAAGTGGTCTTTGCGGGGCCCGATTACCCAAGCTGCGACAACCGCAGATACGCCGGAACTGATGTGTACGACTGTGCCGCCTGCAAAGTCTAATGCTCCCATCGCCCCCAGCCAGCCTCTACCCCAAACCCAGTGGGCTAGAGGAGAGTAGATGAAGGTTGACCACAGCAGCACGAACCAGAAGTAGGTTTTGAATGTTACCCGTTCGACGATCGCCCCGGAAATCAATGCTGGAGTGATGATGGCGAACATCATCTGGTAAACCATGAATACTTGGTGCGGTATTGTCGGTGCGTAGCCGATCGGATCTGGTTTGTCGGCTGCGACGTTGTTCAAGAACATCCAGTCGAAGCCGCCGATGAAGGTTTCAAATCCTTTCCCAAAGCCTTCGGAAACTGGAGTGGAAACGTCAAAGGCCAAACTGTAACCCCACAGCGTCCATGTGACGCCGATCAGTCCCATCATGACTAAGCTCATCATCATGGTGTTGAGGACGTTGCGCGATCGCACCAGCCCTCCGTAGAAAAACGCTAGTCCGGGTGTCATTAGCAACACCAGTGCTGAGGAGATTAACATCCAGGCTGTATCGCCGGTGTCGATCGGATTTGCCGCCACCGCAGCAGCCGCCGCCGCAGGGGGAGCAGCATCTTGAGCTAAGGCATTGTTCATCAGCGGCCAACTTAACAGCCACAGTGCGAGGATGCCGATCGTGAAACTTTTTTTGAGCACGTTATTTTTACCTTTTAATACTCAGCAATTCGCAGGGAAGACCGAGCCGATTTTAGATGTGAGGATTTTAGATGCAATAGTTAATTTGGTTTTAAGTCCCTGTTTTAGCGGAACGAATCTTTAATAGATAATTCCCCAATCCTCAAGCCCCGACTTCGTATAGTCGGACTCATCTAAATTTGTCAACTCTCAATCCCATACTCTCTGCCTTTTGGATTGCACCATTTGTACAAACTGTTATTCTGTATCATTGTATACTAAAAGTTCAACTATTATATTTTCTTAATCTATCCGCAGGTACTTGACATTACCCCTGACTTCGGAGTAAGCCGTGTTGGAAGGGGGAGAATGGGGGAGAATATGACTTCATCCTTCTAACTACTGACAACTGCCAACTGACAACTGCCAACTGACAACAGTCAACTGATTAATTTTTCAACTGCATTTGACTGAACATTTGCAAGGCCGATCGCCAAACCAGATAACCTCGCTCGTTAAGGTGTAAGCCGTCTGTACTGAGTTGGGTTGGTAAATTGCCGTCAGCATCCGCAAACAACGGCTGCAAATCCAGATAGGAAACATTTTCGGAACTAGCAATTTCTTTCAGTCGCCGATTGATTGCGCGAATCCGACTGTTGGGAATCGCTAATAGTCGATCGCGATTTTCCCAGGTAGACTGTTCCCCGCTGTGGGGCAAAATCGACTGCACCACCACTTGTGCTTTCGGGTGCGCCCACCGCAAATCGCGGATAATCTGTCGCTGGTTGTTCAAAATCCCTTCGTCGCTGGCCCCCCGCAATAAATCGTTAATCCCGATCATCACAAACACCGTATCGGGCAGAGTGCGATCAAACAACTGCAATCGCTTCAGCAAACCTACGGAAGTCTCGCCGGAAATCCCTTGATTCAGCCAAATGCGATCGGGCGGTAACAGCTTCGTCGGAAACCACATACTCAAAGAATCTCCAGCCAAAACACTCAGTTTTGGGGGACGATTTGCCGCGGCAGCCTCAGCTTCCCGGCCCAACTGCGTCACCCACTGCTGGTAAGACCATTTGTGTCGAGGCCCTGCAAGGGGCAAGTCTGCCACTACTTTTGTAGAGTTTGTCGCCGTCGTCGAAGAGCGAATTAGTTCTTCAGTGCTTTCCGGCGTTAGTGCAGCACTAGCAGGGGAACTTTCTGTTAAGTTGTTTCCCCTACCGATTAGTTGAGCGACTGTGACAATTAGTACCGCGTTGGTAAGCAGAGATAGCAAAGCCCAAACCGGAACAGTTTTCGATCGGCTAACTTCCATCCCCAAGAGGGATTTATGAGTTCTACTTCTGCTAACTACTCCAAACTTCTCCATAAACTCAAGCGATTTGCAGGCACCATACTGAAATAATTGGCACTGATTGCTGCATCAAATTTTACCGTTCAATTTTCGCCTCAATTCTTGTAAGAATCAAGCACTGTGCTGTGTTGGGCGTGACGGCGATGCAGAACTTTGCTTTTTGGCACTACTCTACCATAAAAAATCTGCCTGCCAAACTTTCTGGCGCAGAAATCAGGCGATTTTAGATTTTAGATTTTAGATTTTAGATTTAGGAATTCCGAATGACTTACTGTATCAGGATTTAGAGCTTTTCTAAAGTAGCTTTTTTTAAAGCTGAGCCGCACGCAAAAACCCAGTTTGTTAACGTAATTGCGAGATTTTAGCAAGGAATGCCAGAACGATCGACCTGGTTTAAAAGACTCAAGAGTGCGTCTGCGACTGTATCTGCGGGCGGGGGATTTCAGATTGTGGTTTTTCACAATTAAGCCCTAGATGGACGTACAAATCGCTCATCTAGGGCCAGAAAGCTGAAGAAAGTCGATCGTCCCACGCTTGAGAGTTTTGCTCTAAAGTTTGGTAGTTCTGTCCGCACCCCCCCCAGAATAACCGCCGTAGCTGCTTTCTGTTCTGTTGCCAGAGCTAGTTTCCTTCACAAACCCGGTGTAAGCTTCCATCCCATGTTCGCCGATATCCAAACCTTCAGCTTCCTCAACAGCAGAAACGCGGATACCCAACAAAGCTTTGAGTGCCAACCAAAAAATCGTACTCAGCAGCACGGTCATTCCGCCTACAGAGATAATACCGATCAACTGCGGTATTAGTTGATCGAAACCTCCGCCTACAAACAATCCCGCTTTCGGCCCAGCGGTATAAATTCCCGTTGTGGGCCCGTCAGCAAATAAGCCAACTGCCAGAGTTCCCCAGATGCCACAGACTAAGTGAACGGAAGTTGCTCCTACAGGGTCGTCAATTTTTAAGTTGTCGAAGAATGTTACTGCAAAAACTACCATGATGCCGGCGATCGTGCCGATAATGGCAGAGTTGGGTATGTTAACCCAAGCGCAGCTCGCTGTCACCCCGACTAAGCCGGCGAGGATGCCGTTGATAATCATCGACAAGTCTGGTTTTCCGAGGTAAAGCCAAGCTGTAATTGTGGCAGCAACTCCCCCGAAAGCACCGGCGGTGTTGGTGGTGAGCGCAATGTGGGCGATCGCATTTGGATCGACAGCCATTGTCGAACCGGGATTGAACCCGAACCAACCGAACCACAGAATCAAACAGCCGAGGGTGGCAATGCTCATATTGTGTCCCGGCATCGCCACAGTGTCGCCGTCGCGGTACTTGCCGATCCGCGGCCCGAGAAATGCCGCTCCCATCAAAGCAGCCCAACCGCCTACCGAGTGAACCACTGCCGAACCTGCAAAATCGTAGAAACCTGCTGTTTGCAGCCAGCCGCCGCCCCAAATCCAGTGTCCGGTAATCGGGTAAGCAATTCCGACTAACAGCAAGCAGAAAATTAAAAATTCAAGGAATTTAATGCGCTCTGCAACTGCCCCAGAAACGATCGTAGCAGCAGTTCCCGCAAAAACTAATTGGAAAAAGAATTTAGCATTCAGGGGGACTCCCGTCCAGTTTAAGGATTTGAAAATGCCTTGATAAGCATCTCCCATAGCGGGGCTGTTGTCAGCCACGTTCAACAGGAAATATCCGCCGCTGCTGCCGATAAAACCGTTACCGTTGCTGAACATTAACGCAAAGCCGATCGCCCAATATGCGATCGTCGCAAGCGCAAACACAATCAGGTTTTTTGACAGTACGTTAACTGCATTTTTCTGGCGGCAGAAACCTGTTTCCAACATCCCAAAACCCGCGTTCATAAAGAACACTAGCATCCCAGCCACCATCACCCACATGGTATCCATGCCTACCTTGAGGCTGGCCAATTGCTCTTCGGTGGTTGGCGCAGCAGGAGGGGTTTGGGCTACTGCGGCATATCCCCAAATCAAGAAGATGACTGCTGCTATTGGTATACAGGCTTGCCAACTCGGACTGAGGCGGGCGATCGTCCTTTGTAATTTCTTGAACCTGCTGACTTTTGTCAAAAAGTTAGGGGCTGGCAAATTCAAAGACTCCCGCCTGACTTGTTTCGATTTTTTCTTTCCGACACTCATTTTCATCATTTTTACGCTTTTACAACTTATCAGCTCAGCTAGACCCCGAAAATTTCCCACAATTGTACTACAACACTTAGAGATTATTTGTTCATAGTGAGATATTTTTGATAGCCTAGCTCTTCTAGCTGAGTTTGTTTTTTCATTACAGATTCGGACAAAGTTTTCCGGTAATCCAGGATTCGCTCCAGCAATTGAGGCTGGGAAACTGCTAATATTTGAATTGCCAGCAAGCCAGCATTTTTAGCATTGCCGATCGCCACTGTTGCTACGGGTATACCGGCTGGCATTTGGACGATCGAGTACAGCGAATCTAGGCCTTGGAGGTGGCGGCTCGCTACTGGTACACCAATTACCGGCAATGGTGTTAAAGATGCTACCATACCCGGAAGGTGCGCCGCTCCCCCAGCACCTGCGATAATTACTTTCAAACCTCGTTGGTGCGCGGTTTGAGCATATTCCACCATCCGATCCGGGGTACGGTGGGCGGAGACAATTGCTACGGAGCAAGGTACGTGGAATTCTTCGCAAACTGCGATCGCTTCAGACATGGTAGGCAAATCCGAATCGCTGCCCATGATAATTCCAACTGTCGGTTGACTCATGCAATTTTCAGATGTGAGATTTCAGATTAATGGTAATTTTAAGTTATGGCGTTAACTAAAAGATCTCTTGCAAAAATACAACGCACCCCACCCCAACCCTCCCCGCGAGTTCGGGGAGGGGGTAAGATTATTCTTGTTTCCCCCCTTAATAAGGGGGGACTTGCGGGGGGTAAATTTGACGAGAGCAAGAGTTCTAAAATTTAGATATTTTGTAGCCAAACTGATGCTCGAAAGCAATTTGGTGACAAGCCAAGAGTGCAGAAAGCAAAAATCTCCACATCCTCATCAAGAGCCCGCAGATTTATCGAGGCGAGCAAATCTAAAATCTAAAATCTAAAATCTAAAATCTAAAATCGGATGACTGAAGCCACAACCCCAACTGCCGCCCCTACAGATATTCTCAATGCTCGCCTGCCCGGTTGCAAGGATTTGCAGATGCTTGCTGTTGACAACACGGGCATCATTCAAGAAGTTTGTTCGATGGACAAAGTATTTAAACGAATTGCTCCTCCCAATTTGCAAGTGATCGACGCTGCGGGTGATTGGGTTTCTCTGGGCGGTGTTGACTTGCAGATTAACGGAGCACTCGGTTTAGCTTTCCCAGATTTAGAAAGCAAGGATGTTAAAGTTTTACCTAAAATTTGTCAATTTTTATGGTATCAGGGAGTTGATGCTTTTTTGCCGACTTTGGTGACAACTTCCCTGGATAAGTTTAGGCGATCGCTCTCGACGATAGCTGATTATATGCGGACTGCAAAAACCGCTGCTCCTGCCACCAATAAATCCCAAAGTGCCGAAATAATCGGCGTTCACCTCGAAGGCCCTTTTCTCAACCCTCAGAAGCGAGGAGCTCACCCAGTTGAGTTTTTACTACCGCTAACAATAGAAAATGTCAAGTTAGTTTTAGGAGATTGTGCGGATATTGTCAAAATAATTACTTTAGCGCCGGAGTTAGACAGCACTGGTGAAGTCATTCCCTATTTGCAAAGTTTGGGAATTGCCGTCAGTCTGGGACACTCCCAAGCGACGGCAGAGCAAGCACAGCAAGCATTTGCCCAAGGAGCTTCAATGGTAACTCACGCTTTTAATGCGATGCCGAGTTTGCATCACAGAGAACCGGGTTTGTTAGGAGCGGCGATCGTTTATCCGGGCGTAAAATGCGGTTTAATTGCTGACGGCAAGCACGTTTCTCCGACAATGATTGATTTTTTGCTGCGTGCTGGCAGATACGACACAGGCGTTTTTTTGGTAAGCGATGCTTTGGCTCCTTTGGGTTTGCCTGACGGTGTTTATCCTTGGGATTCCCGACAAATGGAAGTCAGAAAAGGTACAGCATGGGTAAGATTGGATTACCATTCGCCGCTGGAATCTGCTACTTTGGCAGGTACAACTCTGCCGCTGTTGGCGGGAGTGCAGAATTTGGTAAGGTGGGGGATTTGCGAGGTAGAAAGTGCGATCGCCCTGGCAACTGAATCTCCCAGAAAGGCGATCGGACTTTCGGGAATTATCGGCAAACCGGCAACTCAATTGTTGCGCTGGAATTTCAATGCAGCGACAAAAGAATTGACTTGGCATCGATTGTTTTAAGTCATTAGTTATTAGTTATTGGTTATTCGTTATTCGTTATTCGTTATTTGGTAATTCTCCCACTCTCCCACTCTCCCGCTCTCCCCCTCTCCCTCTCCTACTCTCCCCCTGCTATAGCGCGTCGCGTGAGAACCCCGGTCTTTTAAGCCGGGGATGAAACGCAGTTGCAGCCTTAAGGCTGCCAGCATTCTATATTATTTGTTTCTTTGTTCTTCGATATATTTCCTGACAGTTTCAGTAGAAACGTTTCCAACACTGCCAACAAAATAACTAGGAGTCCACAATGTAGGTAATTTCAGTAATTCGGGAAACTCTTTCCTCAAGTAACTGGATGCCCTACCCTTAACTCTTTGCATGACGAAACTGGCGGAGTCTGTCGGCTTAATATTAAGCAATAAATGGACGTGATCCGGCATAATCTCCAAAGCAATAATTTTCCACCTGTTTTCCGTGACTACCTCAAAAATAATTTCTTGCAGCCGTTCTGCAATTTTGCCGACCAGAACGGCTTTACGGCGTTTGGGAATAAAAACAAAGTGCATATTGATCAGCGAGACGGCCTTGCTCTCGTGCCGATACTCTAAATCTTTTTTTGACAAACTCGCCATAAGACTATTGACTCCATCGACAGGTAGTGTATAATCAACACATTACATCAACAAGGTGACTGGCGTGTTTGGATGTCAGCAGGTATTGATTAAGCCCGATCAAAAGTTGAAAGCAGTTCTAGAATATATTTGTCAAGAGTCAAACAAACTACATAACTGTGCGGTTTACTACGTTCGTCAAGCATACTTTAAGGGTCATATTTTTGTCCGCCCGTTTGACGTAATCAACGAGTTAAAACGCAATCCTCATTACGGAGCTTTATGCGCTCAAGCAGCTCAACAGACTTGTGGTGCTGTCGGTGAGTCGGTAAAATCTTTCAAAGGATTGATTAAATTGTTTCGTGAAGGAAAGCTTGAATCTAGACCGAAATTTCCAAATTACCGTACTCCTGGCGGGCTTCACTTAATTGCCTATCCGAAACAGGCGCTTGGTAAAAAGTTGATTGATGGTCGAATTTCTATCCCTCTCGGACAAAAAGTTAAGGCTTGGTTCGGATTGAAGAACTTTCAAATTCAAATGCCTTCTAATCTGGATTATGCCGAGATCCGAGAAGTGAGAATCCTTCCTAGAAATGGTTGTTTTTATGCCGAATTCGTCTACAATTGATACTCCCCAGCCCGCTCCGGGACGGGGATTCTTGAAGAGTCCAAATGCGAACTTTCAAAGGCGAAATCAAAGCGCCTCTACTGACTCCTTCAAGA
>NZ_JAEQCB010000188.1:0-8813 GCF_020738785.1 Microcoleus sp. PH2017_05_CCC_O_A
TCTCTGTGCCTTAAGTTCGCGGTGTGAACCGCTCTCTCTCTGGCGCTTTATTAATATACTTATTTCGCAAGGGCTTGTCAAGCGTTTTGCGAAAATAATCTTGACTTTTTTTGAATTCATACACCGTATGGGTTTCGACTGTTGAGACCGACTCTTTGACCCGATCGCCCAATCTGCTTTTCCGGATTTCACTTGTTTGGGGCGTAATTCTAAGGTTTTTTCCGGGGACTCGGACGCTAATGGGTAGAATATCTCTACAGACACAGACAGATGTTCTATATATATGTGTTCGATCGCCCGCCCATGAAAAAACCTACTGCTCGTCCTACTGCCTTGTTCCTTACCTGCGCCTCACTGCTGCTGGCTTGCAGTCAGACCAACACTCCCCAGACTGGTACTAATACAGTATCTCCAGGTACTTCACCAACTCCCACAGCTACGCCACAGGCTTCGGCTGCGGGGAACTCTGCGGCTATTCCGGTTGGGGTTGGGGTCGCGCAAACTAGCAATGTGGCTTTACTTGGTCAGGAACAGGTGGCTGGGGCTAAAATTGCTGAGAAGTATTTTAACGATAAGGGCGGTGTGGATGGGACGCCGATTAGACTGGTGTTCCAAGATACGGGTGGAGATGAACAAGGGGCGATTAATGCGTTCAATACTCTGATCAATCAGGATAAGGTTGTGGGTATTGTGGGCCCAACTCTATCACAGCAGGCTTTTGGTGCCGATCCGATCGCCGATCGCGCCAAAGTTCCCGTGCTCGCACCCTCCAATACGGCTAAAGGCATTCCCCAGATTGGCGATTATGTGGCCAGAGTCTCCGCGCCTGTAGCTGTGGTAGCACCGAATGCGGTTAAAGCTGCACTGAAGCAAAATCCCAATACTAAGAAAGTAGCCGTGTTTTTTGCTCAGAATGATGCTTTCAGCAAATCTGAGACTGAAACTTTTCAGAAAACCGTTAAAGAGATGGGACTGGAATTGGCAACAGTCCAAAAATTCTTGACTACTGATACAGATTTCCAATCTCAAGCCACTAATGCGATCAATGTCAAGCCCGATTTGATCATTATTTCTGGGTTGGCCGCAGATGGAGGCAATTTAATTAAGCAATTGCGGGAGTTGGGCTACAAAGGCGTTATCATTGGCGGCAACGGTTTGAATACTTCCAATGTATTTACTGTTTGTAAGGCTCTTTGCGATGGGGTTTTGATTGCCCAAGCGTACAGCCCGGAATATCAGAATGAAATTAATAAGGCTTTTCGCGATGCTTATCGCGCTCAATTTAAGAAGGAACCGCCTCAGTTTAGCGCTCAAGCTTTTACGGGCGTTCAAGTTTTTGTGGAGTCATTAAAGGCAATTAATGCTCAGTCTAAGGTTAGTGAAAAGCCTTTGGCAGACTTGCGTACAAAGCTTAATGAGCAGTTGTTGACTGGTAAGTACGATACACCTTTGGGGGAAATTTCTTTTACGCCGGAAGGTGAAATCAATCAGAAAGACTTTTATGTGGCACAAATTAAAATGGATGCGGATGGAGTTAATGGGAAGTTTGAGTTTCTGAAATAAAGGAAGTTCGGCAAGGAATTTTGTAGCGGATTTAACGGATGCAGTCAAAAAATAGGACAGTAGTTTTTTAGCCTATTTGTGATTGAATGATTTAATTTTGATGCCTAATTTGTGACTGGCGATGGACTTAACTCTGTTTCTGCAACAATTTCTGAATGGTTTGTCGATCGGCAGCGTGTATGCTATTTTTGCCCTGGGGTACACGCTGGTTTTTTCTATTCTCGGGATTATTAATTTTGCTCACGGTGCAGTGTTTACTTTGGGTGCTTATTTCACTTATGCGCTGATGGGCGGTGCTTTCGGTTTTAACGGGTTGTTGGCTAATGCTAGAATTCCCGTGCAGTTGCCTTTTGCGGTGGCGCTAATTTTGGGCAGTGTGTTGGCTGGTTTGGTGGGAGTAATTGTGGAAAGAGTTGCTTTTTTGCCTTTACGCCGCAGAAACTCAGATCCTTTGCTGACGGTGGTTTCGAGTTTGGGGGCGGCGGTGGCGATCGCAAATATGATTCAATATCTTGTCGGGGCTGAGATTTACACTTTTCCGGCGAATACTTACGGCAATTTGCCAGCAGCTATTAACTTTGGTACGGCGGATCAACAGATTCCGATTCGGACTGTGCAAATAGTTATTTTTGTGGTGGCTGTGGCGATTGTTAGTCTCCTAACTTACTTGATAAATTTTACTAAATTTGGTAAGGCAATGCAGGCGGTGGCTGAAGATGCTACTACTTCTAGTCTGTTGGGGATTGATACTGACAGGTATATTGTTTTGACGTTTTTTGTGAGTAGTTTTCTGGCTGGTTTGGCGGGGAGTTTGGTGGGTTCTAGTGTGAGTATTGCGGGGCCGTATTTTGGGATTGCTTTTGGTTTGAAGGGTTTGGCTGTGATTGTGCTTGGTGGGTTGGGGAGTATTCCGGGGGCTGTTTTTGGTGGCTTTATCATTGGTTTGGTGGAGGCTTTTGTACCGGGTGATTTTTCGGCTTATAAGGATGCTGTGGCTTTTGCGATATTGTTTGTGATGCTGTTGGTTAGGCCGCAGGGTTTGTTTGGTCGGCGTTTGATTCAAAAGGTGTAAGTTTGTTAGCTCGATTCCGGTTACATCGGAATGATTGAACCGCAGAGGGCGCAGAGGGCGCAGAGAAAGAGAAGAGAGAAATGAATAATTCTGATGCGATCGCATTTGATAGAAAGCCCGTATTTAAGTATGTTTATAATTTAAGATAAAGTTATGGCTACATTTTTTACTACTTATGGGTTTCTGATTGTCTCGATGTTGCTGGGTGCAATGTTGGGAATGTCGCTGTATTTGCCTCTAATGACTGGTCAGTTGTCTCTCGCTAGCCCTGGTTTTTATGCTTTGGGTGGGTATATTGCGGCGATTTTATCTACGACGGTATTTAAGCAGACAGAAGGTTTATTTCCTCTGCCATTGCTGTTGGTGGAGATGATAATTGCAGGGGCTGTTTCGGGGTTGTTGGGTATTTTGGTGGGAGTTCCGGCGCTGCGGTTGCGGGGGATTTATTTGGCGATCGCAACTATTGCTTTTGTGGAAATTCTGCGGGTTTTATCGCTGAATCTGGACATCACTGGCGGGGCTGTGGGGATTTTTGGGATTCCGCAACCGTTTGGAACGCCGATCGAATATTTGTGGGTTGTACTGCCTTTACTGTTGGTAAGCATGGCGATTCTCTACCGGCTGGAACGCATCCGGGTGGGGCGGGCTTTTGCGGCGATTCGGGCTGATGAGTTGGCGGCTGACGCGATCGGCATTAACCCGACTTTTTACAAGGTTCTGGCTTTTACTTTGGGTGCTATTTTAGCAGGCGTTGTTGGTGCGGTTAGCGCGCATTTTCTCAATACTTGGAACGCCCGTCAAGGTACTTTTGATGCTAGTATTATTTACTTGACTTCTGTGTTGATTGGTGGTAGCAGAACCTTTGTAGGGTCGGTTTTGGGCGGGATGGTTTTTACTGCCTTACCGGAGGTTTTGAGGGGGATGGCAACTATTCAGGGATTGCCGGTTTGGTTGGCGCAATTTTTGCGGGATGGGCGGTTAATTGTATTTGGGGTGCTGATTGTTTTGGGGACGATATTTTTTCCGCAAGGGTTGGTGACGCCAGAGTTGTTGAAAAAGTGGAAAAAGGGCGATCGTACTTCTGTTTAAAATTAGATTTTTGGTAAAAAAAGACAATGTGCGATCGCATCCCAGTCCTTATCGATCGCCTATCTATAAAACCGTGTCTCACAGATCGTTTATGATAAATGTATCCTTGTATGTCTGGGAGTTTAAACTATGTCTCTCGCTGAGTTAATTCCTTTGGTGAACAGTCTGAGCCAGTCAGACAAATTATCACTCTTCAAACTCCTAGCTGTGCAAATCCCAAAGGCTGAACTACAAGTTATCTTTTCTGCATCAGAGTATCCGGTTTGGTCGCCCTACGACGCAACGGAAGCTGCAAACCTTCTGATGCAGATGATTCGGGATGACCGAGAGGCATCTACTCATACCTAGTACGATCGAGTTTCCCTTTTCTGACGATGAAGCATTACCCACGATTCCCATCACTCGCTCGTCATGCAGGCTTTTCTGTCTCCGCGAATGCACTGCTAGATACTGGGTCTGCGGTCAACCTATTACCTTATGACATAGGGCTGCAATTGGGTGCAATTTGGGAGGAACAAACTGTCCGCTTGCCATTGGCAGGAAATCTTGCAAGTGTTGAGGCGCGGGGTGTATTTGTGCAGGTTCAAATTGGGAATTTGGAACCAGTTCGTCTAGCATTTGCCTGGGCAGAATCCTCTCAAATACCCTTAATTCTTGGGCAAACAAACTTCTTTCGAGAATTTGATGTTTGTTTTCAGAGATCGCGATGCACGATCGAGATTATCCGCTTCTAATAAGCGTCGATGTCGATCGGTAAAAAAGAGAGGGGCGAGCGCATCCACACAAAGAGTGCGATCGCCCTGTCCGTGAAAAAAGACAAGGTGCGATCGCATCCACACCCCTTATCGATCGCCATCAATAAAAAAAGTAATAGCGCTCTAGTGAGAAATAGCGTCTTCAGATTAGAACTTCCATAAACGTGGGCGACCTATTGGATAGGTCTACCGTCTGGGATGCTGACCAAAGCCGGACAAGATATAGGTGTTACCGCTTTTAGAACAAAGTTACGTTCAAAAGCTTTTGGACCTGCAACCCAGCGTTTAGTACCTTGATCCAAAAGATACGCTTTGTTATTTAAACGATGACCGTTCTCTTTACAAAGAACAACTCTATTTTCCATTGTTAATGGTGATGCTTCCTCAATCAGCTCGACATCTATATATTGCTGAACCTGCCTTCCAGGAAACAAGAGGTCGAAAACATTAGGACCTGCAATCCACCGTCGTTTTCCTTGATCGATCCAGTAGACTTTACCATTACTAGGATGCGCGAGTAGTAAGCCATTCAAATCTGAGCGGTTCTTAGGTTGAGCTTGAGCATCATTAATAAATCCAGTAAAAACTTGGGCTAAGGTAGCCGCAGCAAGGCACATTGTAAATTTCAGTAATTTATTCATCTTGTCACCTAAACATTCGCATCTATCGATTTACAGTCATAAATCAACAGAGATAACTCTGTCAGTCGGATTGAGTCGGAACTTTTCCCGAAAAATTTGCTCAAATGTCGCAAAGATCGGAGAATATCTGAAAAACCTCCCTATCTGATCGCTCTACGGACATCGCAGAAGTATTAAAAATACCCAAGATTTTATCCAGGATTGGGGCAAGTACCAATATTTGTCAAACCTTGAGAGATAACTTCTAGAGAAAGACCTTCCAGCGGCGCTCCAAATTGCTGGCGTAACAATCCGAACAATGACGGTCCTACGTGGCAAATCTCTTTACGGGAGTTGATGTACATCACTCTGCCTTGGTTGTTTGGTGGCACATAAAGCCCTTGAGGCCATAGACAACCACCTCGAAAATTATAGGGAGTAAAAGGTGCATTTCCTCTACTCGGCATACCTCTATTAACAAATAGCCTCAACTGGGGAGGACCGACAATGTGACACGAAGTTTTCTCGGTGTTATTCCAGTAATATAGGTGACCTTGACTCTCATAGATACCAGATAAAATATTTGGAGGTGGTGGATTCTGAGCTACCCCTGGTAATGCAGAAGCAAAAATTCCAACTCCAGAAATCATGCCCACAATCAATTTTTTCATACTTATCTCCTTTTACGGATTCATATTTAACAATCTAAGTGTCAAACAATACCTTCCCAATCCAAACCCAAGCCCGATCGCCCTGTCAGTCGGATTGAGTCGGAACTTTTCCAGAAAAATTTGCTCAAATGTCGGAAAGATCGGATAATATCGGAAAAACCTGTCTATCTGACCGATCGATGGACATCGCAGAAGCCTGAAAACTGGTAGATGAAATTCTGTTCACAATACAGGCGATCGCCCAAAACCTATAAGATAATTTAGAAGTGCGATCGCAACTCGCAAAATAGTAAAGCCCCATCGGTCGCTGTTGGAGATTAAGATTAGATGCCCAGTCCCTTCTACCAACCAAGCTGCTTTGTAGCTCTTCCTTATCATAGACCGATCGCCCAAAACTGACAATGGAAAAAAAGACGGAAAAAGACGGGTATTTCTCAACTCGGGGTGCAAGGCGGAAAAAGACGGAAAAAGTCTGGTATAGTAACGAGAGTTCTCTGACACCCCTAGTGATGAACACCGCCGATATCTTGGAATTTGTAGATGAAGCGCTCAACGCGAAAACAGGCAAACATCTCAATGACTTGCAGCGTAAAATTATCGAGGGAATACTGAATTGACAAAAATATTCTGATATTGCAGGTACTTACGGTTGTACGGCGGGTCATGCTAAGGATTTAGGTTATAAACTTTTGCAAATGTTATCTGATACTTTTGATGAACCAGTTGATAAAAGTAATCTGGAATCTGTTCTAGAACGGCAATTAAATCTGAATATAAATTTTGGCGATCGCAACACTACTAATTTTTGGGAGAGCAACACAATTAATTATATCAATGGTTGCTCAGAACTACCCACTTCTACCCCAGATAAAAGTCAGGCTGCGACTCCCGACTATCAGGACGGCACGAATCAAGTTAAAATTGACATGGTTGGTAAATTACGACAGTTGGGATTGAAGGATGAGCAAATTGCAGGGGTGCTAGGACTACCCTTGGATGTCGTGAAGCAGATAGATTGAAAAGAATGAGTTTATTTTTCGATCGCTCTTTTGCCTTTCATCACTACACAGCGGTAGTCAAAGCTGTTAAAGAGTGTGGCAGAAAAGCTAAAACAATAGCGTTTTCTGGAATACCTTGGTCTATTAAATTTTGGGTAATGCCACATTCCATGCCGTCGTATTCAATATAAACTTTTCCATCTTCTAGGGTAATGTAAATTAAATTCCCTCTCACTCGCCGTCCTCTATCCCAACCCACTTGCATTAAAGCATAGCGATCGCGCGTTTCATCCAACACCGGATCTAGTCTAATGTCTCCATGAGAGGGACGCAATTTAGCGTATTGAAGAATCACCTGTTTTACGATTTCTCGATAGGTCGCGCTGGTATCCATTGTTTTACCTCGGTTTTTTTCAAATCTATAATCACCAATTTTAGGGGAATTTCGGCGATGACGAGTTCACCAATTGGCTCACTGAAGACATCGTAATAAGCGGTGTCAGGAATGGCTAAGTAAACCTGGCGTTCCGGATCGACTTGCTTCAGCAATAGCCGATAAACCATATATTGTCCAATTGCTTGCTCTAAATTGGCGATCGCTGATGGGCCGCGAAATTCTTTAATCTCGATAGCGATGCGACTGTTTTGATATTCTGCACCAATGAACCGTCCGTCAATCCGATCGAGACTGGATGATTCAGTAGCACCTAAATCTACAAATAAAAATCGCTCCCCGTAAGAAATAACATAGGGATCGTCGGTGATTTGCCAACCATCTTTGACAATTGCTTGTTTGACAATGTTATGGATAGAATCTCTTGCGGGCATTACCTAAATTTTAGCTAAGTTTATCTATTATAGCGCGATCACAATCCGATTTCTGCGATTCGGGAGTTGTGGCGGAAATTGGAGAGGGAGAATGGAATGACTTCTACTATTTTATCGATTGCACCCCCAAATTTTAATAGTTCTGTCACTGCTGCCGCTCGCCAAAAACTCTCCTTCCGGGCTAAAATTAACAGAATACACCGAGTTAGTATGACCCGCAATATTACAAATTTCTTCACCGTCTTTAACCCGCCAAATCTTGATTGTTTGATTGCTGCTACTAGCCAGAATCTCGCTATCTGGACTAAATGCGATCGAATCAACGTACCAGGAATGACCTGTAATAGTTAAAACTTCTTGCCAATCTTTAACCCACCAAATTTTGATCGTATTGTCGTGACTGCCGCTTGCCAGAAACTCTCCGTTTGGGCTGAAAGCTAGGCAGCGAACGCAGTCCGTATGACCTGTCAGCGTGCGAATTAGCTTGCCATCTTTGACTCGCCAAATTTTGATGGTTCTGTCCCAACTGCTGCTAGCAATAGTTTCTCCGTCTGGACTGAAGGCGACAAAGTAAACTAAGTTAATGTGACCGGAGAATGTGCGAATTTCTTGCCCGTCTTTCACGCGCCAAAGTTTGATGGTTTTGTCCCAACTGCTACTAGCAATAGTTTCGCCATCTGGACTGAAAGCTAAGCCATAAACGGAGTTAATGTGACCGGAAAGTGTGCGAATTTCTTGCCCGTCTTTCATTCGCCAAAGTTTGATTGTTTTGTCGTGGCTGCTGCTGGCGAGTGTCTTTCCGTCAGGGCTGAAAACTACTGTATAAACTGAGTTAGCGTGTCCTGCGAGAGTGACTATTTCTTGTCCGTCTTCTACTCGCCACAGTTTGATTGTTTTGTCATCACTGCCGCTGGCTAGGACTTCTCCGTTGGGGCTGAAAGCTACAGATGAAATTAAGTTTTTGTGTCCGCTTAATGTGTGAATACATTGCCAGTTATGGGTTTGCGGTGGGGGCGGATTGGGATTAGTGGCGGGTTTAACTGGTTTGGTGATTTTTTGCGGAATGGTGAGTTTAATTGCTGCTTCTGGATTCAGTTGTGTTAATACTTCTACAGCCATTTGATAGCGGCGGTTGGTAGCATTTTCAATCATTTTATCTAAAATTTTCCCGAGTTCTTTACTCACCGGGTTGTTACTTAAATACTGCCGCCAAATCC
>NZ_JAEQCB010000189.1:0-8756 GCF_020738785.1 Microcoleus sp. PH2017_05_CCC_O_A
CCCCGCGCCAATTAGCCCAACCCAGAACGCAGATCCGAGAAATGCAGCCAAACCCATTGAAAAGCGATCGCTGGTGGGACGCACTTTTAAAATTGCTAAAGCGGCACTTCCCAACGAGGCAGCCGCAAAGAAAGACATGGCACAGTGGAGTTTGGCGTGAGGCAACCAAGCCGGGTTGTTCATGTGACCGTTTGCTAACAAAACTGCATCAACTCCAATGGGTATCGTCAGGGTGGAAATAGCTGCGGTGATAAGCAACCATCTGGCGAGTTTTGCTCGATGCATACTGATATACCTCAGTTAAATTGTTAGGGAATAAGAAACGAGGCGCAACGAAACTATCGGGTTTGGCTAGAAAAAATACCTTGGTTATGGGATGAAAAGATAGACCTTTCTTGCGGAATATCTAGAATCAGTTAGGTGATTCTTGCGATTGTTCAAATCGATCGCAGCGTTCAGAATTAACTAAAGTTCTGACGCACTAAGACAGCTTCTGACCGAGCATCCTACTCGGTGCGATCGATTCCTATCGATTCTCGACCTTTTTCCAAGTCGATTGCGTATTAGCGGCGGGTCATTGACCGTGTTTCTCGGTTTCGGAGAATCGACCTCTAAAACTACTTCTGCAAGGATTTCCAGGTGTCCGACGTAAGTTGTAGCATAGACCACTCCGGCAGATGCTCGCGATAGATCTCCAGCAGTCCTTGTGCCGTCTTCTCGATCGCCCAGTCCTGTTGAAGTTCACAAGCCACACTGAGCCAGTTGGTTACCTTCACGCCGTATTGAGTCAGGTTGGCGGTTGAGGCTGCCAGCATCTGATTGCTATAGTTCCCCGAAGCGTCCATGACAAGTCGAACATCGTAGCCCTCCGCCGCCAGAGTCTTTGCGGGAATCCCAACACAGAAGTCTGCTGTGATGCCAGCCGCGATCACTTTTTTGCGACCAGTGACTTCGATCGCTTCTCGTATACGTGGATCGTGCATCGAATTGATTTTGGTGCGATAGATGGGCTGTACGTCGGGGAACAGCTCCAGTATTTCCGGTAGGAACGGACCCAGAGGCCCTGCGGGTCCGAACGCGGCAGCGGACATCACGACCGGAATGTTATGCAGTTTAAGCACTTTTGCCAGCGCGATGCAGTTGTTGCGAAGGTGAATTGGGTCAATATCACCGCAAAATAACATTAATCCTGCTTGGTGGTCAATCAGCAGCGCACAGGCATTTTGGTCGTCAAGCATCTCGAACTTTTCATAATTCATGGAGATTCTCCTTCTGTTTGAACGATCTATAAAGTCTGAAACTGAGCTTTGAAGTAGATGATTCTTGCGATTGCTCAAATCGATCGCAGCGTTTTAGAGTTCAGCCTCAGCCAAAGTTTTCCGGCTCTTTGAGAAAACCTTAGTATGTTCCATGAAATTTCACGAAATTCATGAAGATTTTTTCATTCGATTGCTTTCCGTGTAGTAGCAAATTCCCAAAATGATAAAAAATAGAAAATCCATGTGAACTTGTGTAATTGGGAAACCCCCTAATGAAAATGATTGAAGACCACCATATTCTGGGTCAGCGAATGCCGTTCCAGGATAGAGAATTGCTGGTGCCATTGCCATCCAGTAAAGAGCCGCAAATAAGCAAGACATCTTTAAGTTTTCAATGTCAGTAGAAACCTTGCGAAACCATAGAAAATAAAGCGATATAATCCCGCAAATAAGACCCAAAGTCATCGTTTGTCCGTTATGAAATTTGGCGTGTGGCGGCCAAAGTGGATTGAAAACATGAGTTTCATTGAAATCGGCTAAGAAGGGACTCAGGGAACTAATAACGGCTATGAGAGAGATGGCAAATCTACTTAAATTCAACTTTCTGCTCATTTTTGTCTCCTTTAAGCTAACCCGAATCGTTTTAGTTTGGAAGTGAAACGATAAAGTTCATCTTCCGCCGTACCTCAGTACGCAGTCAAGCCTAGCAAAGATTTCTGCTGACTCACGATCGCGTCAGAAAAAATCCGGATTAATCATTGATTCTTGCCCCATTTATTAGAATCTTGCTATGAGGCTGGACATCAAAAGTGTTTGCGATAGTTGCTAGGTGTTGTACCCGTCAAGTTCCGAAATTGGATTGTCAATTGATTTTGATTGGCAAAACCAACCCGATCGGCAATCATCGAAATTGGTAGTGGAGTTTTTTTCAATAAATGTTTTGCTGATTCGATTCTTTGCTCCATTACATATCGATAGGGTGATACACCGATCGATTGCTTAAATAACCGTGAGAAATAATATTGACTCATCTCTAATTCATCGGCGATCGCTGCAATAGTTAGATTTTCAGCTAAATGATCGTGGATATATGCGATCGCTCGTTGCATTTTCCACTTCGGCATCCCTCCCTGGTAGTCGCGCAAGGGTTTGTGCCAATCTGAATAATGCCTCAACAGATGAATTGAAAGTGCGATCTTCAAGGAGTCTACCAATAACTGACTGCCAAATCGAGCCTCTATAAGTTCTGCTGTCAGAGACTTGCCAATGCGATCGATGAATGTATCCTGCATTGCATAATGCGGAATGAGTTCGATCCGCTCCGTTGTAAATGATTCATAGGCAATTTTAGTCAAGCGATCGGGTTCAAGGGATAACACGGAAAAGGAGGCTTCTTGATTCCAACTGCTCCGATGCTGAACCATTGCCGGGACGATCGCAATATTATTTCCGCCGCCAATCTGCTCTTGCTGCCTGCGTCCATCAAACCAACGTTCTGTCTGAACCAAATCCGAACTGAGTCCGACAACCACAATATGTGTAGTGTGAGCGTATTCAGGTGATTCCCAAGCGGGTTGACAATGTTGTTGAACATGAATTTCATTCCAGCCCAAATTTTCGCTCGATCGCAGCGGCAATCGGGGGACAACTTTCATAACATCATCTTTCTGAGTAAAATCGATAGTTAAGGGCTGTTTTTCTGGCATTTTATAAACTCTGGATGTAAGGACTTGGATCGATTCCGAATGCGATCGCTGGTTAGGTCATATTCTACTCAATCAGTGCTTTCGATCGTTGCAGCGCATTATTCATATAGTTGCGCCAGAGTAAATTGGTAATCAACCAAAGGATTGGAACCGCTAAAACAGACCGTGCATTGAATGTATAACGCCACTCGATCGTAGTCTGACCTGATGAGTTGATACTAAACCACCACTCGCCATTCGCAGAAGTTGTAAGAAACCCCAGCACCCCAGTAAAACCGCTAACCGTGTAGCTAAAGTATCGCGGATGCTCATATTTTGTCAGTAGCTCTTGGACGGAGCTATTATCTGATAAATGTACAGTGCGGGTTTGCCCTGCGATGTCCCAATTTCCAACTTGGTTCTTAATCCCCGTGACAGATGGTAGCAGCCCATAACCTTTAAATATAGAAGTGAGGTCAATAGGCACAATATGCTCAAAAGCCGCTGTTTGACTAGCTGTAACGGTAGTCTTAATGGTTGCTGAAAGTAAGCTCATGAAATCTTCGCCTTTTTGTAATATCTAATATCAAATCTGTTTGCATCGGAATGATATAAACGGAGAAGACAGAGTCCAAGGCAGTGCCGTGTCCCTACAATTCATCGCGGTAGGGAAACGGCACTGCCTTGGACTCTATATCATTCCGATGCAGCCGGATTTGATATCAAACAGCTCTCCTGGACTTGTAGTATCCATCGTCTTTTGTAGTTGAAAAGTAGTTGAGGGTTGTCAGAAGAAATTATTATTTGTAAATCACTTCGACTTCAGAATCTGCTGACGATCGATTGTGTAGCGCAATATAAGATTTAGCGATCGCATCAGGATCGAAATGCGTACCGACTTCTACTGTGCCACAGATAGTCACAGTACCTACATGAATCCCAAACTCCTTCAATTCTTGAGCTAGACAAAATGTCAAACTCCTTAGCCCTGATTTGCCGATCGCCAAAGAGACTAAATCCGCATCTGGATATAATGCTAGACCTCCACCTGTGAGCAAGATTGTGCCTTTCTTACTTGTTTTCATCGCTGGAATCACCTGCTGTGCTGCAACCAAGGCACCAATGACATTCACATTAAAATCGGCGATTAACTTCTCAGGTGTTAGTTCGCTAGGCTTACCCATCGCCATCACGGCGGCATTATAAATCAATACTTCTGGATCTGCCAATTTGCGAATCTCAGTAAAAGCTTGAATTAAGGATTCTTGATTCCCGGCATCTGCTGCAAAGGTATAAACCGTATAGCCTGCCTGACGGAGTTCTTGAGCATTTACTTCTAGTTTTTCCAAATTCCGAGCCATGAGTGCCAAACTGTAGCCTTCCTTGGCAAATGCCTTGGCTACGCCCATGCTCACTCCTGCTCCAAATCCAGCGATCGCACATATCGGTTGATTCATTTTTTTACCCGAATTTACTTCAAAATTATCGGTGTGATAATGAGTGTCATCAACAGCTCAAATTCTAATGTTGCCAATCATCCTATCGTAGATAGCCTTGACATTCGATCGACTTTTGGCAATCCGTACAAAGTGGTTTCATCGTGACCTTAGTTCATGAATAAACTTAAGAGTATTCTACTTTGGATAGAGCCACTTAGCAAATAACTTTGTCACCCGTGGCATGATGATGTAGGTCATTAACGAAACCATGAAAGCTGCACCGATCGCACTGCGTAACAAAGTTGGCAATGGAAAAAGCAATTGATTTAAGAAGGGTGGAATGATGTTAATCAATGGAAAAATCACTAGCCAAGTAACGAGTACCATTTTGTAACGGGGCGGTGGCACGATCGCCCCTTGAATTGGCAAGGTAAACCATGTCTCTAACCCCGTCAGCCGTTGATACTTGGAATTAACAGTTAGCCGCTTGATTCGTTCCAAAAGCCGATGACGAATTGGAGAATTTTCCCAACTGGTCAAATTACTCAAATGGTCGAACTTGAAGACGATGCGATATTCTCGGTTGCTGCGATCGCTTGAACGGAAGATATTCACTCCCAAATGTCCTTCAAATGCCGCAGCAGCGACTAATATATCGCTCAAAACTCGATCGAATTCATCCTCACAACCAGGCTTGACTTGTTGCAGAATATCAACAGTTACTGGAGGATCGTCAGATTGATTCAATGGATTCATGCAAAAAACTTCCAACTAGATTAGCGGTAATCCTTCAGCACCAATTTCTAGACGTACAACTTTTGCCGACTCAATTCCTGATGGCAATGGATATGACATACCACCGTTGCTTACCACGTAAATACTGGTGCGATCGCGCCCAGTACGACCGAATGCTAAGGCTGTAGTTCCTGCCATTCCTTGTTCTGCTTCGGCGATCGTGGTTATTTTACCATCTGGTGTAATCTTGACCACACTGTTATAAATGTGTGTAGTGCCGTAGAGATTACCGTTGCGATCGAAGGCAAAGTCGTCAATGTTTACGCGATCGATAAAAATTGTTGGTTCCCCTGGCTCAGCATCTTCGAGAATCGGAATCCGAACAATATGCTGCTTTTGGGTATTCGATACATAAAGCACATTGTTAAAGATTTTGAGTCCATTAGCTCCGGGAATTTCTTGCTCTGCGGAGGTTCGCGCCAACAAAGGATGTTCGAGCCAAATGCGAGTGCTGACTTGGGCTACATCTAATTCCCAAATCGCACCTCGATAGGAATCAGCGATCGCATAGCGACTACCAGTCAAATGCGTGATTCCATTCAGGAAGATTGCATCTGGCATTGTTAGTAAAGTTTCTACTGAACCTTGAGATGAAACTTTAAAGATGGTGGAAATTCCGTCTTGATTCCAACCTGTCAGCAATAGTTCTGTTTCTGACAGAAAAGCTAGACCTGCTGCCTTACCTGAGATCGTGGCATGAGTTACGGGGATTCGATCTTGCCCGATGCGAACGATCTTTCCTTCAAAATGGTTGGCAATAAATAACGTATTGTCAGAGTCGATCGCGATACTTTCTAGAAATGTATTGGCAGGAAATTCCGCGATTTGTTGGCTTGGCACCAACTCAATGGGAGTGCTTTCAAAGATAGGCGGTAATCCAATTGGTGTAGACATTGCGATCGTTCCTTTTTCGAGTATAGTCAGACAATCCACAAGTTGGTCAGACACTGAAAAGAATGGACAGTGCGACGAGACTTCGATATTATTTGCGCGAAGGGCACTCACCCAACGCTGAATCGAGAGTAGCACAGTCACATCTATAGTTACCAAATGGATACTAATGGAAATGTTTTACCTATGAAATTTGGATGTCCAGTTGAGCTGACGATTGAACGCATTAGTGGAAAGTGGAAAAGTGTGATTCTGTGGTGGCTAAGGCAGCACAGGAAAAGCTTTGGAGAACTGAAACATCTTATTCCTGGAATCTCCGCAAAAATTTTGACGCAGCAATTGCGGGAGTTGGAAAAAGATGGTTTGATCGATCGAGAAGCCTATCGTGAGATGCCTCGACGAGTAGAATACTCCATCACGCCTTTAGGTGAAACTCTCAGCCCGATCATCGAGTTAATGTGTGAATGGGGAAAAAATCAACTGCCTGAATTTAAGTTTGGTTTACGGGATTTGACAGGCTTGCGCGTTCTTATTGTTAGTCCAGAAATGGGAGGTTTTTTGCGATCGGAACTGGAATCTCACGGGGTACAAGTAGCGATCGCTACCTCCACAATCGAGGCGCTACAGACTTTCGATCTAACACAACCTCAAGCCTTAGTCATTGACACAGATATGCCAGACGACCAAGTATACACGCTCGTTCATCAAATCAAAGAGCTGGAGTCAGCGCAAGGCAAGCAAATTGCCACGATCGCACTGATCGCTGTTGCAAGTTCTGGCGATCGTCGGCAAGCTCTTCGCTCTGGTTTCCAGATTTGTCTGACTCAGCCTGTGGATATCGCAGAATTAGTTTGCTCTCTAGCTAGTTTAACTGGGTCGCTAGTAGATAACTAAAGCAGCCCAATATTCCCAATCAACGCCGATTAAGTTTTTACGGTCGGTGTGCATGGGCGTTGTTATGCGCCGATCGGAGAACAAAGCTCAATTAATGATCCTTCTCTAGAACGAACATATGCAACCACTTGACCCCAAGGCTTTATGGTCGGCTCCTTGACAGAAACCGCTCCAGCAGCAATTGCCTTGGTATAGGCAGATGCTACATCATCGGCGACAAACGCCAGCTCAACTCCAAAGGGTGTAGCACTGAGATCGCTTTTTTGATAATGTCCGTCAAGATTCATTTCACCCATCGCATGGGAGGCAAAAGCAAGAACCGTTTCGCCCGTGTTCAACTCGCCATACTCGCCAGACTCATGCAAAAAGCGCGTTTCAAAGCCGAATGCCTCCTTGTAAAAGGTCAGTGCATCTGCAACCGACGAGACGTAGATAATGGTGTAACCAAATTTCATATTTTTGCCTTTTTGAACTTTGATTTCTTTGGTTTTGGGGCCGGAAGCTCACTTGCTGTCAAACGAATAAGATTCGACATCCAATGCCGATCGTCAAGCTGTTCTCCAATCAGAAAGTATGGTTTTGCACCTGGGTATGGGGGGGCTTCTACGATACTATCAATCATCGATCGCCCACCAGCAGTCGCCTTTATGAACAGTTGGTTATCGCAAACAAGCGCGACGACTTTCTCGTCGCAGTAGATCGCATATTCGCCAAACATTTTTTTGAAAGAGACTTGCCCCGCTTGGTTTATTTGATCCAGAATATATTCAACAAAGTTCAAGTCCGAGGACATATATTCTCCTAGCGAATGTAGACAACACATTCTCAAATTGCTGGAATTCAGGATTGAAGTTGTTGCATTAAACCTGCCGCATCGGAAACAGACCAATGTTCGGCAATTTTTCCGTCTCGAACGCGATCGATCCGGATTACGGATGTTGAAATAGTTTTACCTGTTGGTGGAGTGCCATAAAACGTGCCACTGTGTGTACCTTGGCTAGTGATATATGTCGCGATTCGATCGCCTTCGACAACCTGCTGCACGATCTCAATCTCGATGTCGGGGAAAGCGGAGAAAAAATCATCAAAGAATGAATCATGATAGATCCGCAGCGCATTAAGACCGCGATTGTCTGTTCCTAGCATCGCATGGTTTACACAATCTTCTGCCCAGAAATCTTTCAATGCCGAGAGATCGCGACCGTTCCAAACCACTTGGATAAAGTTCTGGACGATCTGCTTGTTTTTATCAGATTCGTTCATCGGTTTTTCTCCGGAGATTAGTCCTTAATAGGGCAGTATACAATTTCAAAAGTCTGAATGATTTTATCGACGTAGGCGTTGATTATGCAACAAGTTAGTTCAGCGCTTTACGGAAAACGATCTTGTCCTCGCCCGCCTTGTAGAACTCGCGGATTCGTGCTTCCTCGTCGTAACCGCTCTTGCGGTAGAACGATCGAACGTACTCGAAGCTCTCCAGTCCCGATGTTTCCACAAGTAGCACGCGATCGCCGCGCTGCGCTAACATCTGTTCGACGTGGGCTAGTAGTGCTGCACCGCGTCCTTGCCGCTGACGATCGGGATGGACGGCGATCAGATATAGATTCCATGTCCCATCGGTCATTCGTTCCGGCGCAACATACGCGACTCCCACCAGCCCGTCGTCATCGTCGGTAATCCAGATGTCTTGGCTGTTGGTTTCGCCGCCAAAGTGGTCTGCCAGCATTAGCGCGAGTTCTTCGGTTTCATGCGGCCCGAACAGTCCAGTTGCCTCAGCTAAGGCGATTAATGCG
>NZ_JAEQCB010000190.1:0-9015 GCF_020738785.1 Microcoleus sp. PH2017_05_CCC_O_A
TTGCCAGAAGATAACTCAATATGCTTTCGACAATCTTGGTGATTCCTTCTCCTTATTTTTCTCAAAAAAAGCTGGATATCCCAAATTCAAGAAAAAGGGTCATCATGATTCTTTCACGATAGATGCAGGTGGTAAACCAATCCCGGTAGGTGGTACGTCCATAAAGCTACCAACAATCGGTTGGGTAAAAACCTACGAAGGATTGCCTCACACTACCTGTAAGTCAATCACTATTTCACGTACCGCCGACAGTTGGTTTATTGCTTTTGCCTACGAACAGGAGCATGAACCAACTGTAAAGCAACACGATGTCGTGGGTGTTGACCTAGGAGTTAAAGAGTTGGCAACCCTTTCGACGGGAGTTGTTTTCCCTAACCCAAAGCATTACAAAACGCATCTCAGTAAGTTGCGTAGACTGTCAAAGGAATTATCGAGAAAGACGAAAGGCTCTAGCAATAGATTTAAGGCGAAACAAAGGTTAGCAAAACATCATGCTAAAGTAGCGAATCTCAGAAAAAATACTCTCCATCAAATTACTACTTACTTAGGCAAAAACCACGCAACGATAGTAGTAGAAGATTTAAATGTTTCTGGGTTACTGTCTAATCACAAGCTAGCTCAAGTCATCGCGGATTGTGGATTCTATGAATTCAAACGTCAACTGGAATACAAAGCTAAAAAGTTTGGCTGTGAAGTAATCATTGCTGATCGCTGGTTTCCTTCGAGTAAAACTTGTTCAAACTGCGGACATATTCAAGATATGCCACGGGCAGAAAGGACTTACAACTGTGGAAATTGCGGTCATTCGATGGACAGGGATTTGAACGCAGCAATTAATTTATCGCGCTTGGCTTTCATCGTGAAAGCTTACCGAGGGATAACCGCTCCCATGCTCCCGATGAACTAAGAAGCAAATGTCTAGACTTGTCTAGGATTTGTATAGCAGCAAGTCTATTATTTAAAATTCAACCACAGGCGAGGTGTTTGGGCCCTTACCTAAGGCTTTGCCCAATTGTTATACCATTTTCACAAAATAATGCAACTCTAGGGAAGCTCCAAACCGTTATGTAATAAGCTATTCCCAATCGAAAATCAAAAATCGAAAATGGTATTACCCGTCCTCCGATCACCTGCAATTAACTATGCCCTTTTATCACCCGCCCTTTTACTCCTCAGCCTTAGAACAAGCGATCGACCGCTACCCCCTAACTGCCGGGCCAGAAACTTCCTTAGCAGTGGCGATCGCCCTGATGAGTCAGTTGCAAAACAGTTGTCCCCTAGTCAAAGGGCCTTTACCCTCAGACAAGGGGGCGATGACCGAATCATCACCGCCGGACAAGGTGCGGGCCCGCTGCGTCCTCGTCGTGCAGAACCAGCAGACTATCACCACAGGCAACTTATCCGAAAACCCCAGTCGCGGGCTGTTAATCGGCATATTAACCCCCGCCGACTTAGTGAGGCTGATTGCTTCTGGCAAAATAAACAGCCTGCAAAAAGTAGCCCTCCACAAAATACCAATTGCCGAAGTCATGTCCCCCGTGTCGGTTTCCCTCACAGAATCCGACGATCAAGACGTGTTTACCGCTTTATCGTTATTTCGCCAGCACCGAATTCGCTATTTGCCTATTGTCAATCAATTCCGGCACTTGGTAGGAGTGCTGACGCGGGAAAGAATTCGCCAAGTATTGCAACCTTCCAACATTCTCAAATTGCGGCGGGTAGCAGAATTGATGACTACGCCAATTACAGCGCCCCACACCGCCTCGCTGCTGAGCATCAGCGAACTGATGTCCGAGCATCAAGTCAGTTGCGTAGTCATTACCAAAAACAAAGAATTAACAATGGAGAAGCCCAAAGAGGACTCTACCTCCGTTTTTCACTATTCCTTTCACCAACCTTTGGGAATTGTTACCGAATACGACATCGTGCAAGCACAGTATCTCGAACTAAATTTCGAGCAAACTCCAGCTCAAAAAGTCATGAGAACTCCCCTGCAATTTCTGGAACCTTCCGATTCCCTGTGGACGGCGCACAAACAAATGCAGCAGCAACAAGTGCAGCGGTTGGTCGTGTGCGGCGGGCGCGGAGAACTGCTGGGAATTATTACTCAAACCAGCTTGCTCAGAGTTCTCGATCCGACCGAAATGTACCGAGTTGTCAAACAGTTGCAGCAGTCGGTTTATCAACTGCAATCGGAAAAATTGGAACTGCTGCAAAGCCGCAATGCTAAATTGGAACAGCAGGTGCGCGAACGGACTGCCAAACTCCACGAACAGGTGCAGCGCGATCGGCTGTTAACTCAAATTTCCTTCCGGATTCACCAATCCTTAAACCTCGAAGAAATTCTCAACGCCAGCGTCGATGAAGTCCGGCAAGTTTTGCAAGCCGACAGAGTAGCGATCGTGCGTTGGGAGTCGAGCAATTTTGGCATTTTTGTGGCAGAATCCGTTGCCCCCAAGTGGTCTTCTATCTTGGGAGAAATCATGCCAGACAATATTTGGCAGGAAGCTGCATTTGCGATCGAACAGGAGATCTATGCCGTCTCAGACATCGACAAAGCTAGTTTGAGTGCCGAAAAATATGCGCGGTTGCAGCAAGCGCAAATCAAATCTTATTTAATTGTACCAATTTTGCAAGACGGCAATTTGTGGGGGATGATGTGGGTTCATCAGTGTTCCAAATCCCGGAAGTGGCAGGCTTCGGAATTGGATTTGCTGCTGCAACTGGCAACTCAAATCGCGATCGCCATTCAGCAAGCCCAACTCTACCAGCAAGTACAAAATCTCAATGCCGACCTCGAACGCCAAGTCCAAGAACGCACCACCCAATTGCAACAAAAAGTGCAGGAACTCCAGCATTTAAACGTTCTAAAAGATGAATTTCTCAGCACGGTTTCTCACGAATTGCGGACGCCTTTATCTAATATGAAAATGGCTATTCATATGCTGAGAATTTCTCCCACCCCAGACCGACGCCAGATTTATTTAGAAATTTTAGAAACAGAATGTACTAGAGAAACCGATTTGATTAATGCTTTGCTCGATTTGCAGCGGCTCGAAGCAGCAACTTGTCCGATTGACCTCGAACCAGTAAACTTAGATGTGTGGCTGCCTACGATTATCGACCCGTTTTACACGCGAGCCCAGAACCGCCACCAGCATTTGCGAGTAGAGTGCGATCGCCACCTCCCCACGATCAGTTCCAACCGCGCTAGTTTGGGACGGATTTTAGCAGAACTCCTCAACAATGCCTGCAAGTATACTGCCAATGAGGGCGAAATCTCTTTGAAAGTTGAGTGCAAAAAGGGAGACGGGGAAAAAGCAGAAAGCGGGAAAAATTCCGCACAAGCAAGTGTTAGGGCTTCGGAAATTCAATTTACATTCAGCAATCAATCTTCCATTGCGATCGAAGAATTGCCTCGAATTTTCGATAAATTTTATCGAGTTCCCAATGCCGATCCCTGGAAACAAGGAGGTACAGGTTTGGGTTTAGCTTTGGTTCAAAAACTTGTGGAACAGTTACAGGGAAAAATTGAGGTTGAAAGCAGCAAGGGCTGGACTAATTTTACTGTCACATTTCCTACCAAGCCAGATGCGAATTAGTCCGCTACCAGCCGATTTTAGATTTGAGATTGACTTGCAGCGCAGAGAATCTGGGAACTTGAACAGGAGTGTAAAATTTTGGGGTGGGTCATCTTTTTTACTCTTATACCAACGGTCAACTGTCAACTGTCAACGGTCAACTGTCAACGGTCAACTGTCAACAGTCAACTGTCAACAGTCAACAGAATCTCATTCTTTTTTGGGAGCTAGTTTGTGGATGCCTGACGGTACTGGTGCCAAATTCAAATATTCATGTTTATCTTCCACAAGTGATGATGATTTAGATATTTGATACTTCTTGCCTTTGGTGGGGTGATTAGCAACGGTGCCCAAGCAGGGTATGCCAAAATTTTCTAATTGACTAAAAACTGTTTTGACTACAGAAAACTTCACCTGGCGAACTGATACAACCATCAGTATTCCATCTGTGCGCGCTGCTAAAAAATTCGTATCTTTACTGTCAACCAGCGGTGGCGTATCATAGATAACTAAGTCAAATGTTGCGTGCAGTTCTTCCATTAAATACTGCATTTGAGATGAGGCAAGCCGTCTGGCAGTACCGGGGACAGGAATACCGGCTGTTAATACAAACAGATTATCTGCTAGGTGCGATCGCTGGATAATTTCATCCGGTTCATTTTTATTTTCGAGCAAGTTGCTCAATCCATTGACATTAGGCAGTTCCAACAGCCTATGCAGGCTGGGTGAATGCAAGTTCGCGTCTACCAACAGCACTCGCTGACCCGCCAGCGCTGCCACGTGGGCTAGATTTAAAGCAACGGTAGATTTGCCTTCGCCAACTGTAGCCGAACCAACTACCAAAGAGCTAATCGTTCGATTTGAAGAAAGAAAGCGGATATTAGTATAAAGAGAGTCAAAAGCTTCTATAAATTCCGAAGCATTTTTATGATTCCCCTGTTTGCCTTCAAGATAAGCATAGGCATTAGCAATAGAAGGCGGAAATTTTTTAGCATTTTTGTCACGAGGAATTACTCCCAATAAAGGCGCATCAAACGCATCTTTAATGTCATCAGCACAGTAGAAAACATTGCGGATTTTTTCAATAAGAATAGCCGCTCCCAGACCGAACACGAGTCCTCCAAAAATTCCCATCACAAAGTTGTTTGTACTTTTCGATGCAACTGGAATAAATTTGCCTGATTTGATATCTTTGGGTATCTGGGGTTGAGAAATAATTTCCCAAGGTATTTGGCTTTGGGCTGCTTGGACGCGCAGAGTTTCCCGCTGAGTTAAAAGTTGCTGGCGGCTGGTGGAGGCTATGTCTAATTGCTGTTGCAGTTCGTTGTAGCGACGAGCTACAATCGGAAAATCTCTTAATTTTCGGGTCAACTCTTCTTTACTTTGGGCGATCGCCTGACTGCGAGCTTCTAAGACTTGAACTTGGTTCGCAGTATCCACCAATTGTTTGATCAAGCCTATGCGAATCGAGTTTTGAAAATTCTGAACTTTAGAATTGGCTTGAGAGCCTACCAAATTTTGCCCCAAAATGCGATCGGTTTGCTTGTTGAGCAAAGCTACTAAATTTGCCCGCTTGCGCTCTAAAGCTTCTACTATAGGGTTAGCAGATTTAAAACGAGCTGTTTCTACAGCAATCTGACCTTCTACTTCCTTAACCTTGGTCAGCAACTCTTTATATTGAGGTTCTTCACTTAAAGCTGAAGCCGCAATAGCTTCATTTGGTGTAAAATCTAATTGTTTTTGCAAGTTAGCGTACAGCATTCTCTGTTCCTGGAGTAGCCTTTGAGTTTCTAACTCTAAAGTTTCCATAGCGCGAACTTGCACGATCAATTGCGCGCCTTGTTCTTTAGGATCGGTAATTTTTTGCTGCTGCTGTATCATCTGTAACTCAGACTTCAGGTCATTTACGCGCTTGTTGAGTGCCGGAAGCTGGTTTTCAATAAAATTAACACCTTGACCAATGCGAGTCTTGCGTTCGTCAAGGCTGTACTTTAAATATTTCTTTTTAGTTTCTTCTAAAACGAACTGAACTAAGTCAGGCTCTTGCCCGAGGAAACGAACTTCCAAAATTTTAGTTTGCGTCAACTCATTTTCTCCGAGGCGCAACACGAGTAATCCTTTTTTAAGAAGTTCCTCGGTCATTTTTGGATATTTTTGTTGGACTTGTTTGGTAATAGCCGACAGCATCTGAGGACTCTGGAGAATTTGAAGCTGAGTTGGATAGTCCAAACTAAAAAATTCTCGATTAGGCACTCCACCCCCCTCACCGCGATTGGCGAGGGCAGATGCGTCGGTAAGTCTTGCCTCCGTTGTCACGGGTTCCACCAGTATCCGAAAATCGCCTTGATATGTTTTCTTGCCTCCCTTGACCTTATAATAAACTGCACCGCCTGCTAGGGCTACAATCGCAATGATGACTAGGGCTTGTCGTTGAAAAGTCCTGAACAAGGGCTTTAGATTCAATCCTTTCTGGGGTGCCCCGCTTAACTCTTCTCCCTCGTCAACGGGAAATTGCTGCACCTGTCTGCTCTGGTTGCTAATTGGTACGATATGAGCGTCATGTTCTTTTTCCATGTTGACCTCTTTCATATTGTTTTGGTAAAATCAGCTTGGTTCTGCGAGCCTTCTGGTTGATACTTTCACCCTTGACTTCAGGATATCACAGGAGATTCTGGGTTGGTTGGTTCTATTTCCTGCCAATAGTTCTCACTACTTTCACATAATATACAAAAATAACTAAATTCATATCTTGTGCCGGCTGCAAATGTTGTTTTACTAACTCAAGAGAGAGTTGTCTCCGACTGTATTTCTGGCGGCTGTGTTCTGCTTGTATTCCTGGTTTATCGGTGACTCTACCAAGTTTTTCTGGTATCCCTGACCTTCACCGCAGCTCGCGCCATAACTTTACCAAAATTTTACAATTTTACGCCACACGCGGGGGGCCGATCGCCCTGGTATTGCCTTGTCATCTCTGCCATTTTTGAGATCGCCACCAATAGCAGCACTACCTGTTAACTTACCCACGAACCGATCGGCTAAAAAGTTTTGCATTTTATACGTAGATATAATTAACACCATTGGGCCGATTTGTGGAACGACAACTAATCCAATCAATTTCCGACAAAAATCTGTCTTTATCTTTTAATTGTCAACTTTTTTAAGATCTGGATTGCTTTTTAAGTTTATATAATTAAACTGCGCTAACATTATATCACCCACGGATCTATATAATGGGCAAACGACATAAAAATTAATATTTTGTTAATACAAAGTCGATCGACATTTGGAAAAACTCAAGGCTTCTGGGTTTTGCTACCGGGCGGATGGCGCTGGGCGATGTGATGTTTTGTCGCTGAAACATGGGGTTTCTGGGCTTTTCCACTCTTGCTAAAACCATCGCTATGATTCGCCATCCTACTATGAGAGCTATATCAATATTAGCCGGAAACCCGCAACGGGGTGTTTTTTGGGATTAACCGATGAAAGAGGTTTATAACACGTTCTTCATTCAGTTGACAGTTGACTTGGGACAGCACTTGACAAAGGAAGGAAGAGGATTGGATTAATGAATAGTCGGATTTTAATTTCTCCATACAAGGGTTCCGGCTTTCAACCAATTCTTTCGGGTAAGAGGATACAAATAGTTGGCAAGCAATCCGATAATTGTTCTGGAATCTCAGCCGTATGAGCTTTTGACAAGTGTTATTTTGTGATACTCATTAGACTTGGATTGCATAAATATTCCCTTGATACAACAACCGCTCATTAACGCTGATTAGAGAGCGCACAAATGCAATTAAAGTCTATTGAATATTACAGATTATGTGCTTTCTTTTCTCGAAGTTTCAACAAAATCTCTGCGTGAACTTCGCGGGTAATCGGATAGAAATATGTAAGAATCATGCCGCAGATTAAAGCAATTGTGGGCAGTGGCCCGATCGCAACTCGAATCGCGAACAGGGCAGAATCGGGCTGTACAGGCGCAGCCTGTCCCTGAACAGTAGCGAGAAATCCAGCTTGTTCTAATGCTTGACCTACCAACCACAAGCCGATCGCCAAACCAATTTTTTGCAGCAACACCATAAACGAATAGAACACGCCTTCGCGTCTTTCGCCTGTTTGGAGTTCGTCGAGTTCAATCACATCCGGTATCATCGACCAAGGTACAAGATAAGCAGTAGAAACTCCCACACCAGCCATAACTGCTAACAGGTACATCTGGACGACTTGTCCGGGTTGTAGGAAAAACAGTCCGGCTTGGGCGATAATCCACAAACTCATGCCCATAAAATAAACAGCTTTTTTGCCATAGCGTTCGCTAACTCTACTCCAAACAAATAACATGGCGAGTGCGGTGCCTTGAACTGCGATCGCAGTTTGGGTAAAAGTTGCTGGCGGCAGATTCATCCAGTTGATGACAAAGTAAGGCAAAATCGAAGCAGTTAATTGCACTCCCAGCCAAGAACAGAGATAAATTCCAATTACGTACAAAAAAGGGCGATTGTTAAATGCAATCCGCAACTGTTCTCCTATCGGCAAAGAGGTTGAATTGTCTTCTACGGGATTGTCTTGCAATTGAGAGAGGACGTGTTTTCGGGTTCCGAAAAAGCACCAGTACAAAGGCAATACTGAAATTACTGTACAGATGGCGCCTAATATTAAGTATTTTTGGGTGTCATCTTTAACTAAGGCAAAGATAATTTGCGCGATAATTAATGACAAAATGCTGCCGCCGATCGAGAAAGTAAACCGGAAACTGTTAAGGCTAGTGCGTTCGTTGTAGTCTTGGGTTAATTCTGGGGTGAGGGCGGTGTAAGGCAGGTTGACGGCGGTGTAGGCTGTGTTAAACAATATGCCGATCGCCACATAGTACCAAAACAATATCGTAGGATCTTTGCTGGGAACAATCCACTGCAAAAAGAAGAAGATGCCGAAAGGAATTGCGCCGTAAACCATCCAAGGATAGCGGCGGCCCCAGGGGTGAGAGGTGCGATCGCTCAAAACCCCCACAATTCCCAAACCTTGCCGATCAGCAAAATGTTGCTAGCAGTCCCCGCAGCCAAACCCGCCACGTTGGTAAAGAAAAACAGCAGGAAAAACACCAGCACATTCGCAGTAATTGCGGGGCCGAGGTCTCCCGCGCCGTATGCTAACTTTGTGGAGAAACTGAGTTTTTTTGCTTCGGGGTTGTCGGCGGCCCTTTCAGGGGGGGAAATGTTGCTCATAAACTTTTATGTCGGGATTTTTGGGCGATGATTTCGGGATTTTTGGGCGATCGCAGTCTTTCCAATAGGAGTATAACTCGCGTTAAGCTGTAATACTAAGTTTTTTTTTTCGATCGGGACTTTTCTGAAGATTTCGTAATTGGTAATTGGTAATTGGTAATTGAATAGTAGAGGCAGGTTTTACCAACAATCTTTAATTCCCACCAACA
>NZ_JAEQCB010000191.1:0-11652 GCF_020738785.1 Microcoleus sp. PH2017_05_CCC_O_A
TTTTCAAGATGGTGCATCGCCGGAATCCATTGTGCAGCGTTATTCTACTGTGTCATTGTCTGATGTCTATAGTGCGATCGGCTATTATCTCCGACACCAGGAAGTAGTGGAAGCTTATCTCAATTATCGCGAGAAATTAGCAGATTCCGTTCATCAGCGTTTGTTGGGCATTCAACCCGATTTGACTGTTGTGCGATCGCGCTTGTTAGCCCAAAAAAATCTTGAGGGTTAACTATTTTGTAAGGTGCGTCGCTGTGAGATTGTCGATCTTTTTGAGGATTTTTGATGGCGACGCACCCTACAGCTACTGTCAACTGTCAACTGTCAACTGTCAACTGCTATACATCCAATACTTGCTCTGCTGTCAGCGCTAATTCTGGGAAAGTTCGGGAAATAATTCGCTCATTTCCTCGAAAAGCCGTCATTTGATAAACCCCATTTTCATCAAGCAAGTAAACAAAAACTGTAGGAACTTTCGGATTACCTAAATAATCGCGACTTCCCAAAGCTAAATAATCGACAATCCAGTATTCCGAAATTCCCAGACGCTGATATTCATCCAGCTTATCGATATAATCATCTTCCCAATTGGTCGATACAACTTCTACAACTAATTGCAGCGGTTCAGTTATGGCTGAGTAGGCAAAAGGCTGTGATTCCCAGAGAGTTTTATTTATTACACTAACATCAGGATGGCGACCTTGTTCTCTACCATTTGAGGTTAAAGTCCTCACCATGAATCTGCCAGACACCCTGTAATTGAGGGGGACGCGATCGATTTCTTTATCAAACTGTTTGACAAGGAAATAGGCAAGATCCTCGTGCAGTCTTATTGGTAATATTCTCACAATTTCTCCATTGACAAGTTCATAGCGGCCTTCTTCATCGGGAAGTTGCTTTACAAATTGCTCGAAACTGAGCATCTGCTTAGGTTGGGTACGAATTGCGGTCATGGTTTTCTCTCATTTAGGTAGATTAGGACTTAGGATGGTGGCCCAGAAACCGGGTTTTTTTCCCGAAAGATGTGTTATACACCGTAAATTCGGTAAAAAACTCGGTTTCTTTAATCGGAGTGCGTTTAGGACTGTAGATATTTAAGACTATTCTGCAACCATTTTAACATGAGGATATAATTAAAACTATTGCAGCCAAAAGGTGAACGGCATGGTTCAACAACTCGTCCCACAAACAACACAACAAATCATCTATCCCGACAGCGACGGTCAACCAATGGCAGACAACACCAAACAATTCCGCTGGATTGTCACAATCAAGGAAAACCTAGAAATCTTATTCGCGACTTGCGCTGACGTATTTATTGCCGGCGACTTACTCTGGTATCCCGTCGAAGACGATAACAAAACTCGCAAAGCACCTGATATATTAGCAGTCTTTGGTAGACCAAAAGGAGACAGGGGATCTTACAAACAATGGGAAGAAGATAATATTCCACCTCAAGTGGTTTTTGAAATATTATCTCCTGGAAATACCAGCACAGAAATGCTCAGAAAACTATTCTTCTATCAAAACTACGGAGTTGAAGAATATTATATTTATGACCCAGATACCTTAGAATTTACAGGTTCTCAACGAGTGGGCGATCGCCTAGAAGAAATCCCAGAAATCAACGGTTGGGTCAGCCCCCGCTTGGGTATACGGTTTCAACTCACACCAGAAACCCTGGAAATTTACCGCCCAGACGATCGCAAATTCCTCACTTCTGTAGAATTAGATCAACTTCGAGAACAGGAAAGCCAACGGGCCGATCGCGAACAGCAAGAAAAAGAACTTGCTCAGCAAGAAAAACAACTCGCTCAACAACAGCTAGAAGCAGAACGTACTCTGCGACAACAGGAACAGCAACGCTATCAAGCTTTAATAGAATTGCTGCGAGAAAAAGGCATTGACCCTCAACAATTGTAAGGCCGATCGCCCGCCCAACACCAATCCCTCCAGACTTGCTACCCTAAAGATAGTTAAATTTAATCCACAAGCAATTATGAGCGGTACTGTTACATCCCCCAATCGAGTTCCCTGCTGGCCGACTTCATCCAAGAAACACTAGCCCTAACCAAGCGCCTGTTTATTCAATTGCAGCGCCGCCCCTCCACCCTAGTTGCAGGAATTATTCAGCCGCTGATGTGGTTGGTTTTATTCGGAGCTCTGTTTAAAAATGCACCAGCCGGCTTGTTCGGCGAAAGCCAGAATTACGGACAATTTCTTGGCGCAGGCGTAATAGTTTTTACTGCATTTGCAGGCGCGCTGAATGCCGGTTTACCGATTATGTTCGATCGCGAATTCGGATTTCTCAACCGCCTGTTAGTCGCGCCCCTGGCTTCGAGATTTTCCATAGTCCTCGCTTCGGCTATTTTCATCGTCACCCTCAGCTTTATCCAAACAGGCACAATCGTTACGGCGGGAGCCTTTTTGGGTTCGGGATTCCCCGGACTTGCTGGACTGGGCGCGATCGCCCTAATTGTCCTACTATTAGTTTTGGGAGTCACCGGCCTCAGTCTCGGTTTAGCCTTCGCTCTTCCGGGCCACGTAGAATTAATCGCAGTAATTTTTGTTACTAACTTGCCGCTATTATTTGCCAGCACCGCCCTCGCGCCGCTGTCGTTTATGCCAGACTGGCTGCAAGTTGTCGTCACTCTCAATCCTCTCAGTTATGCGATCGAACCCATCCGCTATTTGTACCTCCACAGCGATTGGTCGCTAGCTAGCGTCGTAATGCAAGCTCCTTGGGGTACAGTTACCTTTGGAGGAGCGCTATTAGTCCTGCTGGCGTTTGATTTGGTGGCGCTCCTCAGCATTCAACCCCTGCTGCGGCGCCGGTTTGCTTAGATCGCACGGCGGTTGAAACCGCGTCTACAAAAACCAAGTCCGCCGGACGCCGACTGAAAAAAATAACGTAATTTCAACTGGCTGGTCTTCTTCAACCCGCGGAGGCGGGTTTTGTATGTATAGACGCGGTTTCAACCGCCCGGTCTTCTTAGCAATTGTTTTTTTGAAAGTACAACGAATAAATCATGAACAACAAAACTTCTAAATCGGGCAAATTGATGGTGCGGATTGCTGCAAGTGCGATCGCCACAACACCGACCCTTTTTCCGGCCGCAGCACCGGAGGCGGAATATTTGATTTAATTCACAGATCCAGACTCGGAGGTGGCCGCAGCATCGAAGAATTCAATACTGAACAGCGCCAAAATTTGAACGACGCCGCCGCCGATTTTCGCAACAAACAGCGCCAAATGCTGGAAAAACAAGCAGCACCTGCACCGGGGGCGGCACCTACAGAAATTACTGCCCCCGCCCCTTAAATTTACAACTGTTGTTTGCTCATTTCCTAGTCCGCGAAGGCGGACTTCGTTTGACTTGCGACAGCGATTTCAATCCCCCAATCTGCTTTGTTTGACTCGCGACAGCGATTTCAATCGCCCAATTTGCTTTAACTAACAAACCCCCCAAACACCGCCATACCGTAGTATTTCCAAGGAACTGCCACAGTCTCAAATCCAGCATTTGCCAGCATTTCCAACTGTGCCGCAACTGTCGCTAGGCGATCGGGATTAGAATAGCCGTAAGACACACTCGTCCCCACACCAGCACGAATTGTGGCTAAAGTTTCCCCCTGACTTAGCGCCCAATCTTCTCGCGCCGCTTGATAAATATCCTTCATTACTGCTGATTCTGCCAAAACAGGATCGGCATTCCAAAAACAGCCACCAGCATTTAAACTTTCGCGAATCCGTTGAAACAACTTCAACTTCATTTCGTCCTCAAGATGGTGAATTGCCAGAGATGAAATAGCAGCATTAAACTTATCCCCCAAACCTAAAACATTTGGATTGTTCGCCCATTCTCCAAAATCCAATTCTATGCCAGTCCACCGCGCTGCGTATCCGGCCGACTCTATTTTGGTGCGGGCAAAATCAAGCATTCGCGGCGAATAATCCACAGCAAATATTTCCGCAGACGGGTAGCATTGCAGAACTTTTAAACTCAGTTCCCCCGTACCGCAGCCGAGTTCTAAAATGCGGTGGTTGTTGCTAGCAATGCAGCCAACTAATACATCCAGCATTTCGTCATATTTAGGTAAAAGTCGCCGAATGCCCGTATCAAAATCCGCAGTGTTGACAAAAACTTCTCCCGGAAAAATTTCATTGCGTGCAGGTGAGACAGTAGAGTCAGAATTCACGATCGCCAATTAGAGACTACAATCGTCATCCTAACCGAAATAGAGCAAAAAGTGCATGAAGTAGGGAAACGGCACGGCGCCGTGTGCTTACCGATATTTTATTTCATTTAGATTAAAAAATATATAAAGTTATGCGTACTGTTACGGACAAGGGAAACACTCGCGGTAAACAAGAATTAACCATCCCTTGCACTATCGAGTCTTGCTTTACAGCAAAACACTCTGAAAAAGCAGTGTTATGTTAGTAGTGCATAAAATTAAATCAATATCGAACCTCACATTTGAGGATAGCATGGACAAATTGATTTCTCGCAGTCTGGCTGCCATCAACCAATTAATTTACAAGCGAATTCTGCTTCTGATGACAATTTTATTTTGTGTAGGCGTAGGAGTAGCGATGGCAAATATGTCTCGTCTTTCCTCTACCCTAATACAAGCGCAAGCCCTCCAAAATGCTACACTTTACGCCCAAGCTATTAAAGAAGCCCGCACCCTTTACAGTTCTGATGTTATCAGTCCTCTCAACACAAAGAAAGCGATTAACTTTACCCACGACTACAACCCAATATCAACAAAAGTAACAGTTCCCGTACCTGCCACCTTCTTAATAGAACTCGGCAACCAGATTACCAACAAAAATCCCGAAGTATCAGTTCGTCTCTACAGCGACTACCCGTTTCCCTGGCGGCGAGAAGAAGGTGGTGCCCGAGACGATTTTGAGCGTCAAGCTATTACCTATTTGATGCAAAATCCAACCGGACAATTTTTCCGCACTGAGGATTTTCGCGGTAAGCCCGCATTTCGATATGCCCAGGCAGATCGTCTCCTTCCTAGTTGCGTTAACTGTCACAACACTAACCGCGATAGTCCTAAAAAAGACTGGAAAGTGGGAGATGTGCGCGGGATATTAGAAATTACTCAACCTCTAGAAACCATTACTCAAAAAACTAGAAGCGGACTGAAAGACCTGTTTTTACTGTTAGCAGGACTTTCAACTTTAGGCATCGCAGGATTAACTTTAGCTCTCAGCAGGTTGCGCCAAAATGCTAAACAATTAGAACAGCGGGTCAGGGAACGCACGGCACAATTGCAAGAAACTAATGTAGAATTGTTGAAAGAACAAGAAAAAAGCGATCGCCTGCTGCTCAATATTTTACCCGAATCCATTGCTGCCAAGCTAAAAGACGGTCAAAGCAGCATTGCTGACGGCTTCGCCGAAGTCACGATTTTGTTTGCCGATATCGTCGGCTTTACCGTGCTTTCAGCGCAAATATCTCCCGAAGAACTGCTAGTTTTTCTCAACGAAATTTTTTCGGCCTTCGATAATTTGACAGAAAAGTATGGCTTGGAAAAAATCAAAACAATAGGAGATGCTTACATGGTAGTCGGAGGTTTGCCAACTCCCAGCACCAACCACGCCGAAAGCATTGCGGAAATGGCTTTAGATATGCAGGAGGAATTAGCGAAATTTAATGCCAAACATCATTCAGGAATTAACATTCGGATCGGCATCAATACCGGGCCTGCGATTGCGGGAGTTATTGGTACCAAAAAATTCATTTACGACCTCTGGGGCGATGCCGTCAATACAGCAGCCAGGATGGAATCCCACGGAATTGCAGGCGCGATTCAAGTCACAAAATCAACTTACGATATCTTGCAAAATAAGTATCTGTTTGAAGACAGAGGAATTATCCATGTCAAAGGCAAGGGTGATATGAATACTTATTTACTTGTATCCCGATTAGTTAGTGTAGTTTCGGTTTAATTTGTTTATTATATTATTAAGGAGCTAGCCAATACGCTTGGGATCGGAAGACCGGGCGGTTGAAACCGCTTCTACACAAAAAAACCCGCCTCCGCAGGTTGAAGAGCGGGCGGTTAAAATTACGCTATCTTCTTTCTTCAGTCCGCGGAGGCGGACTTCGTTTGTGTAGGCGCGGTTTCAACCGCCGTCCTATCTTGGTTGAAAAACCCAAAATTTATTACAAGAAACCCAGTTTCTTTTCCTATGTCCTAAATTAGCCCTTTGCAGAAGACTAAATTTTATGTCAGCGCACATTTTATCATTCTTGGAGTTTTTCAAATCTCGCTTGTCTAGACAAATAGCTTTGTGGGTGTTTGCTAGTATTCTTGTGATAGAGGGAATTATTTTAGTTCCCTCTTATTTTCGGCGCGAAAATGAACTTTTAAATCAACTGGAACAGGTATCTCACGCGACTGTTGAGGCTCTAGAGGTTTTGCTAAAACAAGATATTTACGATCGTACTGTCTTTGAAGAAGAAGTCAAAAATATTACTAAGGATTCTCAAGTAGTATTAGGACTATCTATTTACCAATTTGACGACCAGCTAATATATCAACTTGGTGAAGCACCCAAAATTGATTTGGATGAACTAAAACTTGCTCGTATAATTCGCCAGAAAACTTTCGATGGCAAGCGCTACGATATTGCTTGGACAGAGCGACATTTGGGAGGAGATTATACGTTAATTGTTCGGCATGATGCTTCTACTGTTCAACCAGAACTATACGCATTTATAGGGCGGGTTGCTATTTTAGTTATTATTATATCAGCCTTTGTCACTTCTGTAACTATGCTGTTTTTAGGGGTGACAGTAATTGCACCAATCTTGAGATTGCGCGATGATTTGATCGCTGCGGGAGTAGCTTTGAGCAAAGATAGAGAAAAACCTGATTTCTACTCTCTCTCTGTCAAGCGCGATGACGAGTTGGGAGAAGTTATGGTCGCCTTCAATCAAATGTTTCAACGAGTTTACAAGGAAATTGCACAGCGGAAACAAGCTGAGGAAATATTGCGCGCCGAACAAGAAAAGTCGGAACGTTTACTGCTAAATATTTTACCTGAAATGATTGCCGATCGCCTAAAACAAGGTCAGATAAATATCGCAGATGGATTTGCTGAGGTGACGGTGCTGTTTGCGGACATTGTGGGCTTTACCGAAATATCCTCTCGCACGTCTCCAGCAGAATTAGTCGAACTGCTGAACAAAATATTTTCAGCTTTCGATTGCTTAAGCGAGAAATACGGCTTGGAAAAGATTAAGACAATCGGTGACAATTATATGGTAGCAGGCGGTTTGCCACTTCCATCTACAAATCATGCAGAATGTATTGCCGAAATGGCGATGGAAATGCAGCAAGAAATTATGAAATTTCGCGACGAATCCGATATACCTCTCAGTATCCGTATTGGAATTAATAGCGGGCCTGTGGTAGCCGGTGTCATCGGTACTAAAAAGTTTATTTACGACTTGTGGGGAGATGCTGTAAATACAGCAAGCCGCATGGAATCCCAGGGACTCCCTGGTAAAATTCAGGTTAGCGGCTCAACTTATGAATTGCTGCGCGATCGGTATGTGTTGGAAAAACGCGGTAAAATCAATGTTAAAGGAAAAGGAGCAATGACGACTTATTTGCTGATTGGCAGAAAAAATTTAACTGACAAATTCAACTATCGCCCGGGAATACCGGATCTGGCGGTAGACGTTTCAGCGCCCCCGCCCCCCAACACTAAACTAGATTTTTTTTAACGAACCGCGAAGGCGCAAAGGACACGAAGAAAGGAAGAAAAGAGAAGAAGAAAGAAGAGAAGATAAAGGGTTCACAATTGAGTTACAATTGCTTTAAAATGCAGGTTGATATTAGTGGCAGGGGTAAAAATGACTGCGAAGCAGGAACATAATTCTTCAACTTCACCAATTTGGCAGCCCTTCACGCAAATGAAAACTGCTCCGGCGCCGCTGAAGGTAATTAGCGGCAAAGGATCGCTGCTGGAATTAGAAGATGGGCGGCTAATTCTTGACTGTATTTCTAGTTGGTGGGTGACGATTCACGGGCACAGCCATCCTGTTCTGGCTGAGGCTCTTTACGAACAAGCCAAAAAGTTAGAACACGTAATCTTTGCGGGATTTACTCACGAACCTGCACAGAAACTTGCTGACAAGTTGATAACTCATACGCCTGATTCTTTGACGCGGATTTTCTTTTCTGATAATGGTTCGACTGCTGTTGAAGTTGCTCTGAAAATGGCGTTTCAATATTGGCTAAATCTCGGAGAAACTAACCGCACTAGCTTTATTGGTTTTGAGGGAGGTTATCACGGCGATACTGTGGGCGCGATGTCTGCGGGTAGAAGTTCGCTGTGGTGGGAACCTTTTGCGCCTTTAATGTTTGCTGGGGATGTTGTGCCTTTTCCTGCGACTTTTGATGGCGATGATGAGGTGGAAAGCAAGGAGGCGGCGAGTTTGGAGAAACTTGAGTCTTTGTTGAAGCATGGGAAGGGGTATGCGGGAATTTTTATCGAACCTTTGGTGCAAGGTTCTGCGGGTATGCGAATGTGTCGCCCTGAGTTTTTGCGGGCGATCGCACAAATGGCCCGCCAGTTTAATGTATTGTTGATTTACGATGAGGTGATGACTGGTTTTGGGCGCACGGGCGAACTGTTTGCTTCTGTTAAATCTGACACTGCACCGGATATCCTGTGTTTGTCTAAGGGATTGTCTGGCGGCTGCTTGCCAATTGCTGTCACAATGGCATCGGAGCATATTTATCAAGCTTTTTGGCGAGATGAATCGGACAAAGCTTTTTTTCACGGTCATTCTTATACCGGAAATCCCTTAGCTTGTGCGGTGAGTGTAGCATCCCTGGAGCTTTTGGAGCAAAACCCAAATGCCTATCAAGGAATGGAAAAACTGCACCGCAAATACCTGAATCAATGGCTGATAGATCATCCTAAACTCGAACGGATTCGGACTTGCGGCACTATCGCAGCAATGGATGTGAAAACGGAAAGCGTTTCCGGTTATTTTAATGACATCGCCCCTGTATTGAAAGCCAGATTTCTGGAAGCGGGGTTTTTGCTCCGCCCCTTGGGAAATACGCTTTACTTGATGCCTCCCTATTGCATTTCTCCTGATGAACTAGAATCGATTTATCGGGTAATTCGTCAGGTTTTGGATACTCTGTAAACCCTTAAATTTTAGTAATGAATTTACCCAATTGGAACGATTTGGCTGATGACTCGCTGGCGGGAAAATGTCTCTCTCGCGAGCAATCTTTGGCTGTATTGCGCGCGCCGGATGAGGTTTTGCTGGAACAACTAAACGCAGCTTATCGGGTGCGCCACCACTACTGGGGAAACCGCGTCAGGTTGCACTATTTGTTAAACGCTCAAAGTGGTCTTTGTCCTGAAGATTGCCATTATTGTTCTCAGTCGAAAATTTCGAGTGCGGAAATAGAAAAGTATCCGCTGTTAGCTAAGGAAAAAATTCTGGATGCAGCCCAACGCGCAGCAGATTTAAAAGCTGGTACGTTTTGTTTGGTGATTTCTGGCCGCCAACCAAGTGCATCTACTTTCGATCGCGTTTTGGATGCTGTAGAAACGGTCAAGGCTAATCATAACCTAAAAATTTGTGCTTGTTTGGGGTTGTTGACCGAGGAGCAAACTCACCGTTTGGCTAAAGCTGGAGTCGATCGCGTAAACCACAATCTCAACACTTCCGAATCGTACCACACGGACATCTGCACAACTCACACTTTTGGCGATCGCGTGGAAACAGTCGAAAACGTCAAAGCAGCCGGAATCACAACTTGTTCGGGCGGAATTTTGGGGATGGGCGAATCGGATGACGACGCGATCGATTTGGCGCTGTCGCTGCGGAATTTGGGCGTTACGAGCGTACCGGTCAACTTTTTCATTCCAATCCCCGGAACGCCCTTTGCGGACGTTAATCGCTTAAATCCGCGCCAATGTTTGCGGATTCTCTGCTTGTTCCGATTTTTGCTTCCCAGCCAAGAAATTCGGATTGCTGGGGGACGGGAGGTGCATTTGCGATCGATGCAACCTCTGGGACTTTACCCTGCTAATTCGATCTTTGTGGGCGATTATCTCACAACTCCCGGACAAAGCGCCAATCAAGATTGGGATATGATTCGAGATGCAGGATTTGCGATCGAATCTCCAGAAGATCGGGGATTTGCGATCGAATTTTCCGAAGATAAGACGGCGGTTGAAACCGCGTCTACACAAACGATGTCCGCCTCCGCGGACTAAAGAAGATCACCTAATTTTTACCGCCAATTCTTCAACCCGCGGAGGCGGGTTTTGTCTTTGTAGACGCGAATTTTATTCGCCCGGTCTTTTTGAATGAATCAATTTTAAATCATACAAGAGGGGGAATTGTGGACAAACGCGAAGAAATTACGATCGCAGAATACCAGACAACCGCCGAATCTTTCCGAGAAGGAACATGGCATCACGACGTATCCCAAAATCGATCCGCACTAACCGCTGCCATGCCCCGCAACCCCGGTAAAATACTCGATATAGGATGCGGGCCCGGACGAGATTTAGTAGCATTCAAGAGCCAAGGACATACCGTTGTAGGCTTAGATGCAACTCCAGCTTTTGTACAAATAGCAAAGAAGTTATCCGGCTGCGAAGTTTTGCAGCAATCTTTTCTTGAACTCGACTTACCAAAGGCTGAATTTGACGGTATTTTTGCCAATGCTTCCCTAATTCACGTTCCCAGCGACAACATGGTGAAAGTGCTGCAAGATTTGCACAAAACCTTAGTTGTTAGCGGTGCAATTGTCATGTCAATGTGCCGGGGAAATTGGGAAGGCTACGACGAGCGGCCGACGGGAAAACGCTATACTGCGGGATGGGAATACGAAACTTTAGCACCTTGTTTGGAACAAGCAGGATTTGCCATTGTCAGCCACTACTACCGCCCTCCCGGTTTGCCGCGCGAAGCTCAATCTTGGGTAGTAATAGTCGGCAAAAAAATCTAACGTAAATTAGAAATTGCGAATCTTTCCCCTCTCTTCCTCTGCGCCCTCTGCGCCCTCTGCGGTTAAAAAAAACAAAACTCACCAATTAAGCGAGAATTGTTGTACAATAAACCACAGTCAAAAAACAACTACTGCCCAAATTAAAACAAAATTAATATGACAGATAAATTCCACATCTTTTTAGCAGGTGCTAGTCGAGGCGTTGGCTTAGAAATCGCCAAATGTTTGGTAGCACAAAATGTACAAATAACTGCACTTTTGCGATCGCCCAACCACCGCACCGAATTAGAAGCAATGGGCATCAAAGTCATGACAGGCGATGCTTTGGATACAGCGGCTGTAGAAGCTGCGATCGCTGGAGGCGCACCAATCAATGCCGCAATCAGCACCATTGGCGGCTTACCAAAAGATGGGGAAAGAGCCGATTATTTGGGAAACAAAAACTTGATTGATGCTGCTGTCAAAGCAGGCGTGCAAAAATTTATTTTAGTTTCATCCATCGGTAGCGGTAACACTGCTGCGGCTTTACCACCGCAAGCTTTAGAAACGTTGCGCCCGGTATTACTTGAAAAGGAAAAAGCCGAAAATCATTTAATCGCAAGCGGGATGATTTATACTGTAATTCGTCCGGGCGGA
>NZ_JAEQCB010000192.1:0-11373 GCF_020738785.1 Microcoleus sp. PH2017_05_CCC_O_A
GTGTGGGTGAAAACACCGAATGGTTTGTCGAGTTGGGATTTCTTTCAAAAGTTGCTAGAAACTTGTAATGTGGTGGGAACACCTGGTTCTGGTTTTGGTGCGGCGGGCGAAGGTTATTTCCGTATTTCGGCGTTTAATAGTCGGGAGAATGTGGAGGAAGCAATGAGACGAATTGTGGAGAAGTTTAAGGTGTAAAACGGCGAGAGATAAGTCTTTTTGGGGGCGGGCAAGATGCCCACCCCACAAGAAACTTGATGTATTGTGGAACAGGCATCTTGCCTGTTTCTTTGGGCGGGCAAGATGCCCACCCCACAAGAATTTATTAATGTGTTGTGGAACAGGCATCTTGCCTGTTCCTGAAAATAGTAAAAAATGTGAGTTATAATCTAAAATGATTGTGGCTCAGCGTTTCAATAAAGAATACCAGCCAACACCAGGAGTTTTTTATGCACTTACTACGAGTTCAAGTTCCTGATTTTCGGGGATTGAAAAATATAGACATCACTTTTGAAAAGGATTTTGTTCCTAGTATTTTTCCGCTGGGAAGCCAAAATGGCGGCGGTAAAAGTACGCTGTTACAGTTAATTTTTGTGTTGCTACACTGTTCCGGTGATGAGGATAAAAAACCATTTTTACAAAATCTGCTTCAAGGATTTAAAATTCATGACGGCGAAGACAAAAGAGTCTTAGCTATTATTGACATTTGGGATGGACAAAAAAATGTTAATCTTGAATTTTTTTCGGAAGAATGTTCACCGTCAGAAGCGATGGTTGATTTTAATGAAGATATAAATTCAGAGGATAGCATCAATCTATGTTATTATTCAAACGCTCAAAAAAATAATCAAGAGCTCAATACAAAGCTACTATGTCATTTGACTCATCAAAGTAAAGATCAAGCAAAATCATTATTACATAAGATATCGCGTCAAATTTTTCTAGCTGCTCCATCCACGCAAATTTTTCTATTTCTTCCGCCGGATTCTAGGAAACTATTATTTAGCAACTCAAGTAAGGCGGATAAGAATTATTACGGGATACTTGCATCTGCAAGATTAGAATTAAAAGGTTTGTTTACCTATGATTTTCTTGCTGTAAACCTACTTATTAAATCATTTAAAGATGCTCGCGATCGCGACTTCAGAGAAGCGATAAACACAGGCGGCTATGGGAATAGCTATCAAACTCTAATTAACGACTTAAATCTGCTATTAGCAAATAAAAGGATAAATTTAAATGAAGATTTTTCGGGAGTCAATTTTAAATTGGATAAGAATGGTGAAACTATAGAACTATATCCCGAAGATTTGAGTCACGGCGAACTCAAAAGACTTAGCATTTATATATGGCTCAAGTCCCGTAACATAAAAGATGCTATTGTTTTGATGGATGAAGTTGAAATTGCTTTTCATCCAGATTGGCAATATCAAATTATATCTGATCTCAAAGAATGGGCTCCCAGCAATCAATATATTCTGGCAACTCACTCCTACGCATTGTGTGAAGCTTTGACACCTGCTCATGTTAAAGAAATTGAGCCAAAATTGATTAAACAAGAATCTTAAGATTACAAATGAGTCTTAGTTCAGAACAGCTAAAAAAATGGTGCGAGTTTATTTTGAAATCTCGCAAAATTCAAAACAAAATTGTGGTATTATGCGAAGGTGCTTCTCCGAAAATACAGGGTAGAGAGTCACCTCAAGCTTATAGGGCAATGGAGCAAATGCCGGATGCCAATTTTTATAAGGCTTGCATTCCGGCATGGTGGAGACAGAATAGACCGGAATTTTTTAATTGTGGCGATCGCAAAGATGTCATAGACACCTACTTTACTCTTTTAACATTACATAAACAGGATAGCACTAATTCGTATCTAGATTGCGATCGACTTTTTGCAATGATAGACTTAGATTTGCACTTGCAAGCGATTGAGAATTATGTCTTTACAGATACAGAAGCAATTTTTTGCAACCTTTATGAAAAATCTCAGGTACAAAAGCAAAATGTAGCACAGCACCGGATTTGGATTACAGGTTTGATTCATAAAGAAGCATACTTTCTGACACCGGAACTTCAATCATTATTTGATGATTATCCTAATTCTCCGATTTATCAAGAAAATCTAGTGTCACTCACGAATATTTATAGTGATATGGCTGATGGAATTAGTAGCGATGGAGATTTGCAGTTGAACTTAAAGAGAGCATTCGATCGCATAAATCATTGTTCGGGATTGAATTGTACGCAATTAGACTTAGATAAATTTCAGGATTCATGGAAACATCAGTTTCAAAACACGACTGATGCAACCCAGAAGCATGAGTTAATCCTAGCTTTGCTGACAATTAAAAAAGCAAAGGATTATTGGAAGCAAATTAAGCCACCCGGTGACTGGAGTGGGGATGAGAAAAATTTTAGAGAGCAACTATCGTTAGAGATTGGGAGATTTTATTCACAGCAAAGTAGTGATGTCAAGTCTCATATTCCTTTTTTTTTCAAAGCATTGCATGAGTCAGTTTTAACAAAACACCTCAATTAGAATTTTGTAAGATATCAGATTAAACTAAACCAGCTTGAAAAATCTGGTTTGTCAGGTTTAAATCAGGAAATGCTTGCGAAACAATCCGGTCATTATCTCGAAACTTGAAGATTTGATATTCACCATCAACCAAGTTACAGACAGAAATTGTCGGTTGTTTCGGATTGCCAATAAAATTGCGTCCACCCAACGCAGCATAATCGACAATCCAATATTCAGGGATACCCATTTCCTCATAATCAGCATATTTCAAATAGTAATCATCGCGCCAATTCGTTGACACAACCTCGATCGCCAAAGGTATCGATGCACCCAAACTGAGGATAGATTGTTTTTGCCACAATGGTTCATTCACAAGGTTTGCACGGTTCAGCACCAACAAATCGGGGCAATAACCAGAATCTTTTTCAGGAGGTCTAACTATAGCTGATAACTTCCTCGTGTTCGCCTACTGGTTGTGCCATCTCAACAATCTCTCCATTATGCAGTTCGTAGCGTACCGTCGCATTTTCAGGTAGCGACTCTACAAATTCCTCGAAGTTTACGAGTTTGGGTAAAGTTTGAGTCATAGGTTTTTAAAATGACTGATAATACTAATTATACCAAATCTGGCTTTGATGTCTAGCAATCATAAATCTGCGATCGCGAATCTCTTCTCGTTGCCCGTGCTACACTCAACAGATATCTTCAAAAACTCTTGTGGGGTAGGCATCCTGCCTGCCTTTGGCAGAAACTTAACAACTAGCTCTCAATTCAGCTTATGATTGTTATCGCTCCCGTCCTCAAACCTATTAGCCAGATTCAGCTTACTCCCGGTAGTGTCGTAACTATTCCCAATATAACTTGGCTCGAATTCGAGTCGATTTTGGAAGAATTGGGAGAAAAGCGATCGGCACGAGTTGCTTACAGCAAAGAAACTTTAGAAATTACGGTTTCCTTACTAGAATGCGAAATAACGAAAGATTTAATCTCTGATATTGTCAAAATTTTACTCAAGTCTGCGGGTAGAAGATACGAACCATTTGGTTCTACTACTTTCAAGCGGGAAGGTGCAGCGGGAATTGAACCTGATGCTTGCTTTTATATTCTAAATTATCAGCGGATGATTAGTCGTCGCCGACTTTTGCCGGACGATCCGCCGCCGGATTTAGCAATTGAAACGGATGTAGCTTCTAAAACTACGATCGATGCTTATCTAGCTATTGAAGTTCCAGAAGTCTGGGTTTACGACAGCGGCAGACTTCGCATCTATTTGCTGCAAGAAGGAGAGTATGTAGAATCGGATATTAGTCCGAATTTTCCAGGAATTGCGATCGCCAAACTGATTCCTTCTACAGTGGAACGTGCTTTGCAGGTAGGAAGTTGTCAAGCGCTAGAAGAATTTGAAAGTGCGATCGCCCGATAGTCCCAAACTTTAAATCGCGATCGATCGTTGACTTTTAATGAAATCCTAAATGTCCGTTAGCGAAGCCCTCGAAGAGGATCGCACTTTACCAACTGAGTCAAAAGAGCGTTAGCGAAGCCCTCGAAGAGGATCGCACTTAATCACCCATCTTGTACCATCCAAACTAGCATTCCCAAAATTTGCTCCAGCGGAACCAAGGCATAATCATTAAGATCCAGTGATACAGTTTTTTCCTCCAATTTAAGAAATCGCCACTGCGTACCGTTGCTAACACTCCCATAAACAACAGGAATTGGTTTTCCCTTCGCTTCATTAAACTTCTGCATTGCTACCATTTCGGCAATACACTGTCCAATTCCTGTTTTTAAATCTGCTTTTTTAGCTTCAACAACTGCGACTGCTGGTGCTTCAATTTCTAACATTTCTGAAGAGCGACTAATCAAGAAATCACAAATTCCATTCAGTCCTTGTTTGAAATCTACGGTAAAGTCTTCTCCCGAAAACAAGCTAATCTTCTCCTGCAAAATCTTTCTGACTTCGAGCAGTACGGGGGTAATAATCATTTCCGATCGCGCTTTTTCACTTCCTGTCGCCACAGCTACGGGTAAACTGTGCGCCAAAAAATCTGTCAGGGTTGCACTTGGAGCGATCGGAGTTATTTGCGGTAGAAATCGCGGGCCTTCTACAGTTGTTAATCCAAAGGCTTGTTTGACTTTGACAATTGTGGTGAACTCGCTGTAAGACATCGCTCAATTTCTCCTAATACCTATTGGCGCCATTTTTTCAACCCCCACAGGTCGATAAATTGTATCCCTTTGCTGATAATCTCGCCCCAAAGAACTAATCGCATTTTGCAAATCTTCTACAGATTGACAACCGCCGCCAACCGCACCTGCCATCGTGGTAATGTGTTCTTCCATCAATGTGCCGCCGATGTCGTTGCAACCCCATTTTAACGCTTCTTTAGCTCCGTCTAAACCTAATTTCACCCAACTCGGTTGGTGATTGGAAATCGTATTTCCCAAGAAGATTCTCGATACTGCGGTGAGCAACAATGTATCTGCTAAAATTGGTTGATCGCGGCCGACTCGACTGCGTAAAGGGGCTGGTGCTTCTTGCCCGACAAAGGGCAGTAAAATGAATTCTGTGATGCGAGCTGGATAGTTGTTGTTAATGGCACTTTGTTGGAGCGATCGCACTTTTTCTAAATGCAAAACCTGCTGCCCTGCCGTCTCAATATGCCCGCAAAGCATCGTACTCGTTGTCGGCAAACCTAAGCTGTGAGCAGTTCCTACGATTTCTAGCCAAGTTGCCGAATCTAGTTTTTCCGGGCAAATCACCCGTCGCACCGCATCGTCGAGAACCTCCGCCGCAGTACCAGGTATCGAACCGACTCCCGCATCCCGCAATGCCGAAATTACATAGCTGAAACTAAGACGATCTTGTCTGGCAATAAATTCTATTTCTTGGGGCGAAAAAGCGTGCAAGTGTAACTGCGGAAATTTATCCTTAATAGTTTTCACTAATTGCAGATAATAAGGCAAAGATCCGCCATTAAGCTTTGCTTGAAGATTTAAGCCGCCCTGCATACAAATTTCCGTCGCACCCCGCTGCACTGCATCTGTTGCCTTGTCCTGAATTTGGGCTGTATCTAACCAAAAAGCGCCCTCATCTCCGTCGTCGCGGCGGAATGCACAGAAACTGCAATGCTGCTCGCAAATATTGGTGAAATTAATATTGCGGTTGATAACATAAGTAACAATATCGCCTGATTGTCGGTGGCGGAGCAAGTCAGCGGTTGTTTGAATAGAAGCGATCGCATCTGGCTCTCTTTGCTGCAAAAGTACCAATGCCTCTGCGCTAGAGATGTTATAAAGTTGTAAAGCGCGATCGAGAATTGCATCAACAGTTTTATTTTCCGATTCAGTCACAAAATCCACCACTAAAATTAACGGCTTTTTATATCTTAACAAATCAACTATGGACGAAACAGATTCTAAAGTATAAAGTCGTAAAAAAACATCTTTTCATTTTAAGAAACGGTAACTATGAGCGTCAACGAAGCAAATCACCTGTTGCCAGTGCCGTCTGGGCCTTTGCAAATTCCTGCTGTAGGGACTTGTGGTTCAACTTTTGCAGAAGATACACAGCCAATTTATTTTTCCTTGGTGATTCCCACCTACAACGAGTGCAAGAATGTCAAAAGTATTGTGGAACAATTGAGCAAGTTGCTTGATGGCAGCATTCCCGGCAACTACGAATTAATTGTAGTCGATGACAACAGCCCCGATCGCACCTGGGAAGTTGCCCTGTCCCTGACGGCCGAATATCCGCAATTGCAGGTGATGCGCCGGGAAGACGAGCGTGGACTTTCGACAGCGGTAATTCGCGGGTGGCAGGCTGCTCGGGGCGAGGTTTTGGGTGTCATCGATGCCGACTTGCAGCATCCGCCGGAGACGCTATTGCAGCTTTTAGCAGAAATTCAGCGGGGGGCAGATTTGGCCGCTGCGAGCCGCCACGTAGCCGAGGGCGGGGTGAGCGACTGGAGCGTTGTCAGGAGATTTTTGTCGCGGGGCGCTCAAACTGTTGGATTGATTATACTGCCTGGAGTCGTCGGTAGAGTTTCCGATCCAATGAGCGGCTATTTTATGGTGCGTCGCAGTTGCATTGCCGGCCAAACCATGAATCCTGCGGGTTACAAAATCTTGATTGAAGTGCTCGGTAGGGGCAATATCCGCTGGATTGGAGAAGTTGGTTATGTATTTCAGGAGCGGAAAGAAGGCGAGAGCAAAGTTACTGGGAAACAGTATATTGAGTATTTGCGACATTTGTTCATATTGCGGTTTGCCCGCTGGCCAGTGGGTAAGTTTCTGCGATTTGGCATCGTGGGTTTCAGCGGTGTGTTTGTCAATATGGGGGTTTTGTACGTGCTGCGAAATAGTCTGCATTTGGAGCTGACTCGCAGTCTAATTATTGCTGCTGAATTAGCAATTATTAGTAATTTTTTGTGGAATGATTTGTGGACTTTTGGGGACATTTCTAAGCGGCAACCGGGAAATCGCCAGCGTTTCAAACGCCTGTTGAAGTTTAATACAATTTGCTTGATGGGTTTGATTTTGAATGTGCTGCTGGTTAATTTGATGTTTAATGTTTTTGGCATCAATGAATATTTGGCTAATTTAATTGCGATCGTGGCTGTGACTCTTTGGAATTTCTGGATCAACATGAAGCTGAGCTGGCGGGTAACGGAAGTTGACAGTTGACAGTTGATAGTTGACAGTTGACAGTTGATAGATGAAACGCGATATTTTTAGACTGTTTACAATTGACCGCAGACAGGAAGGCTTTTAAACAGTTGATAGTTGACTGTTGAGAACTCTCAACTATCAACCCTCAATTATCAACTATAATAACTTTTCTTCCCTATGCCTTGGAATGAATCAATTAATTAATGATTAAATACAGACAACTGTTGCTGTTATTGCTGTGGACGGCGATCGCCCTAATGCTACGTTTTGCCAATTTGGACTCGAAACCGCTGTGGACGGATGAGTTTTCGACTCTGGTGTTTAGTTTGGGCAACAGTTTTCGCGGGGTGCCGATCGATCGCCCGATCGCACTTTCGACTCTACTACAACCGCTGCAATTGGGCCCGGATGCTGGCATTGCAGATGTTCTCAAGCATTTGCTGGTGGAAAGCAACCATCCGCCAGTGTATTTTATGGTAGCCCACTGGTGGATGCGGCTGTTTGCACCGACTGAGGATAGTTTAGTGTGGATTGGGCGATCGCTTCCGGCATTATTAGGAGTGATTTCAGTTCCAGCTATCTACCTTTTAGGCAAATTTGCGTTCAATTCTCGTTTAGTCGGTCAATGTGCGGCTGCGATGATGGCAGTTTCTCCCTACGGCATTTATCTCGCTCAAGAAGCCCGCCATTATACCTTAGCAATTTTATTAGTTATTGCGTCTCTTTTTTGCTTGACAGTAGCTGCAAAAAAGCTGCAACAGCGCGCTCCAATGCCTATCTGGACGGTGCTATTTTGGATAATTGTTAATTGTTTGGGAATTGCGGTTCACTACTTTTTTGCCTTGACTTTGTGTGCGGAAGCCATAGCATTGATTGCTGTAATCTGGCAGCAGTTTTATGGAAAATTGGCGCTTTCAGAGAGTCAGCAGCCGAATATTTGGCAATTTCAAATCCTCTGGCGGCTTTTCGCAGTAGCGCTGGGGACTGTAGCGGGCGGTTTAGTATGGCTACCGATATTTTTGTCGAATAAATACGGTAGCGAGCTCACGAATTGGATTGTCAGTGGCGATCGCACATTTGTAGATTGGATTGCGCCGATTTTCCAAGCTTTGGCGGGATGGATCGCTGTGATATCGCTGCTTCCGGTGGAATCGTCAAATCTGGCCGTGGTGGTTGGATCTGCGATCGTAATGGCAATATTTTTGATCTGGGTGCTTCCCATCCTGTTTAACGCTGTGAAAAATGCCTTAAAAACCACCGATACTCATTTAGGTACTGTTATTTTTGGCGGATTTGTGCTAGGAGCAATTTTCCTATTTTTCAGCTTTGCATACATTCTAGGAATTGACCTAACTCGCGGCCCTCGATACAATTTCGTCTACTTTCCGGGAGTGATATTAATATTAGGAGTAACTTTAGCATTTATTTATGACACACCTACAATAAAAACTCGATGGTTTAATTTACCTGCTGTAGAATTTACTGGCAAAAAAGCAGTTCTGCTAATTTTAGTAATGGGTTTTGTCAGCAGTGTAACAGTAAATTCCAATCTCGGCTATCGCAAATATTACAAACCAGACTTGTTAATTCCGATTATCCGCGAAGTCTCGCAAGTTCCCGTGTTAATTGCTACTACTCAAAAAACTCATGTAGAAATAGGAGAGTTGATGGGGATAGGATTGGAATGGGAAAAGAGTCAGAAGGAAGAAGGAAGAGGGAAGAAGGAAGAAGGAAGAGGAAAGAAGGAAATTAAAGCCTTTGATTCTCCACAGTTTCTTTTAGTTAAGCAGAGAAGGGAATCGCCGGAAATTGTGGCAGGGATACTTGACAAGACACTCAGTCAATTGGAACGTCCGCTAGATTTGTGGTTAGTAAATTTTCGCGCGCCCGTAAATTTAGCAGCACAAAAGTGTCAGATTGAATCTCGCGACTTGTCACCTGTTGATGGTTATGAATATCAAGTTTATCACTGTTCTTAAATTACCATTTATTCCTCAAATATCCCTAAATCCCCCTTAATAAGCAGGGCGATTTTATTATCGTCAGACAAATTAGGTACGTAGTTGCGCTTCAGCGCTCTTAATAATATCAGGAAAAAGCGCCCAAGCCCAACTAGGCAGCGCAGTTTTAAAATTAGGTACGTTGTTGCGCTTCAGCGCTCTTAATAATATCAGGAAAAAGCGCCCAAGCCCAACTAGGCAGCGCAGTTTTAAAATTAGGTACGTAGTTGCGCTTCAGCGCTCTTAATAATATCAGGAAAAAGCGCTTTGCAGTACAATCAGGAATGTTCGATCGAACGCTAACAGTCAGCGGCAAAATACTTAATTAAGACGCTCATCACTTCACCTCGATTTTGAGTCGGAACAAACGGACTCCAGTCAGTAGCGCAGGCAAAATTATCGCGATGAAAAGAATGAATGACGCGGGAAACAACAGGGCGAGAACTGATAATGAACAGTTTCAAGAGTTCTCGGTTAACTGAATTGGGCAAGTTTGGTTCCTTAGCAGGGCGCCCAATGAGTTCGGTAGTTGGATTTTCTGTCCCAATCTCGAAAGCAAGTATTAATTCGGTATTGGGTAGCAGTTGTCGGATGACTTTCAGGGAAGATTCTGCTTCGCTGCGGCTGCGAAATTGTCCGATGGGTAAGCGCTGAAAGTTGGGCAGCAGTCGGTAAATAATCCAGGAATTCGTAGTTTCTGGGGTGTTCATGGCTGTATTCTAAATTGGGTATGTTTGCCCACAGGAAAGTGACAGACTTGCACCTTTGATTTTTAGTGCATTCTGTTTTGACTATGGCTGTGCCTACCGCAATTAATTTAATCGCTCAAATTAATCACTTAAAGTAGACTGCTATAATAATATGGTAAAAAAAAGGCAACGTCAACGGCAACTAGAAAACGAGTTGCCTTTTCGGAGACTGCGAGAGGACGCTAACTTGAGCCAAGAAGAGTTGGCTGTGCGGATGGGGGTGTCGGCTTCGTCGGTGCGGCGATGGGAAAAGGGAGACGAACCTACGATGACTATTCGGCAAATCAGGGATTTTTGCCGTTTGGTGGGGGTATCTTTTGATGAGTTGCCGGATTATCTCAGTCGGTGGGTAGATGAGGAGGAGTCATAGGAGGTCGATCGGGCGATCGCGCTTTCGCTTAAAATAAGTACGTTACTGAAGCTGATTAAGACGATGAAAGTGCAAGTTTTGTCAGTTAAACCTGCGACATAAGCAGTTAATCTAGAAACTCGTCAAAGGGCGATCGCAATTGTTGAGAAATTACCAGCAGCTATGCTGGATGAGGCAGTTAAGTTTCTGGAATCTTTGTCTGTTAAGGCTAATTTGGTTGAATAGCGATGTTTTTTTGCAGTACGGGCGATTCCCTACGGGATAGCTTCGCTCGCGCGTACTTTCGATGTTTTTTTCAATCCTGTCTGACGCTATCGGGCACGCCCACCGCCGAAATACCCGATATCGCCCTTAAATTTTGACACCGAATCAACTCGTTAAAATCCAAAGTACGCTGTTCTATCTGCGCCACAGATTCGATCGCACCCAGCAGATGTCCCGCCGCCTCAGATTCACTGTAACCGCGCCTTCCCGCCACCCGAATCGCCGTTTCATCAGCATCTAGCTCTACTTGCGAACTGCGGTTGTCGCGCCAAATTCGAGTCATCGCCAGCCCCGTCAACCCACCGGCGATCGCAATTCCGATCGCATCTCCCTGCAACAATTCTACAACAGTGCCGAGAATACCCGCCACAGCCGCCCCTTGATAAATATCCGGCTTAAACCACTTGAAATTGCCCAGAAAACTTACAGTACGCAATAGCAGTAAATCCCGCTGCGGCTTAGATAGCAGGCGCCACAAATCAAAATTAATATAAATCGGGCGAGATTGATGCCAAGGTAAAGGAAAATCGCAATTAATTACCGTCGATTGTTGAGGTTTATTAATAATTTTACAAGTCATGCGGCCCGAGGCGGGCATCACATCTAACAGGCGGCGAATTTCTGGTTCTGGATTCATAGATTTTTGGGATAATTGGTAATTGGTAATTGGTAATTGGTAATTGCAAAAAAAACAATCTTATCTATCAGAGACTCGTAGGGGCGGGTTCACCAACAATATTTAACTCCCATCAATAACCTACATAAACCCGCCCCCACACAACCAATAAACTACATCAA
>NZ_JAEQCB010000193.1:0-8549 GCF_020738785.1 Microcoleus sp. PH2017_05_CCC_O_A
GATTTGTGAAATGGTTGAACCAAAATTGGGACGTATTCTCGGCTTATAAAGCCAGTTTAGGCCTTGTTTGGGCTTAAAATTTGTTTAAGTCCCGTTAATCAAGCGGGACTTGCTAAAATGAAACAGGTGATTGAGAAACGGGTGAAACAAGTCGAGCCCAGCTTATCTCTAGAATTGGAAACACAATGGTTTGACAACAGAGAAACACTAGAAAAGCTGTGTTTGATGAGTGGGGGACACGTCAGGAATTTGCTCTCGATGTTGCAAGAAGCTATAAATCGCACTCAAGATTTGCCAATTACTGCAAAAGCAGCGCAAAGGGCAATTACGAACTTGCGGAATATTTATAGAAGAACCGTTAATAAAGAAGAATGGTCAATTTTAGCGAAAGTATCTGTCTCTCACCGGATACTTAATGACAAACAGCACCGCGATTTGCTATTTAACCGCTGTATTTTGGAATATCGATACTATGATGAAGAAGAAGAAATGCAGAATTGGTATAACGTTCACCCGCTAATTAAAGGCATTCTGGAATTTAAGGAAGCAGTTGCACAACTTGAGCCATGACATCGGAAATCATTGATTGGGACGAAGATTTGCCACCAGCAACACCGGAGGAAGAATATGAATCTCTGGTACGCACTCTCAGACGGACAAATGGTTTCCGGTTGTTGTTTGTGGAGTGTGTGCCGTCGGAGGGGAAACGATTGATTGCGAAAGTTCAAACAGATTTCCCTCGGAAAAAGGTTGAGGTGTTGCCGCTGAATGAGTCGGTTTATAATTTTTATAATTTAATTGAAGAGTTGCCAAAACGAGATGAAATTAATATTTTGTTTGTGACAGGCTTAGAATATTCGTTTGATGAATACGAACGAGAAAAAAGGGCGATCGGATGGGAAAGCAAGGATATTTATTCTTACAGTTGGCGGGGAGTGCCACCTGTTTTAATGAATATTAACCAGCAGCGAGAGCGTTTTCTAGATAATTTTAAAATTTGTTTTGTTTTTCTTTTGCCTAAGTTCGGTATTGAATATTTTATTCATCGCGCGCCGGACTTTTTTGATTGGCGATCGAGTTTATTTAAGTTGTCGATGGATAAGGAAAGCTTGCAAGCCGAATCAATGCAGGCTTGTTCGGAAAGATGGCAGTTAGAACAATATCTAGCTTTGACTCCCGAAGCGCGGAAACGGGAATTGGTGAGGCTTCAAGGTTTAATTGATGAGGATGGGCAAACATCAGAACAAAAAGCTGAATTGTTTTTTGAACAAGCTTTATTGTATCGCTCGGCTGAAGATTATGCAAAGGCGATCGCCTCCTACGACAAAGCCTTAGAATTCAAACCAGATAAACACGAAGCCTGGATCAATCGGGGCAGTGCACTGGATGATTTAGGCAGGCTAGAAGATGCGATCGCCTCCTACGACAAAGCCTTAGAATTCAAACCAGATAAACACGATGCCTGGAACAATCGGGGCATTGCACTGCGTAATTTAGGCAGGCTAGAAGATGCGATCGCCTCCTACGACAAAGCCTTAGAATTCAAACCAGATGACACATCTGCATTTTATAATAAAGCTTGCTGCTATGCGTTGCACAGTCAGATTGACCAAGCTATTCAGAATTTGCAGCAAGCTATCAATCTGAATCCTGATGAATGGCGAGAAATGGCAAAAACTGACTCGGATTTTGACAGTATGCGATCTGATGTTCGGTTTCAAGCCTTGATTCAAGGATAGGGATTAGCCGTTGGGTGGGGGCGGGTTTATGAGATTGTTAGTTATTGGCAGAAATTGTTGGTGAACCCGCCCCTACAGCATCACAAACACTTTATGATAGATTAATAGCGAGGTAAAAGATGACTCAACTAAATGTAACTGTAACTAATGACAGATTTCCCGAACTCATCGCCCGCGTTGAGGATACTGGAGAACGAATTGTCATAGAACAGGAAGGAAGGGCGATCGCTGCTATTATTACTTATGCCGATCTGAAGCGGCTAGAAGCATTAGAAGCCGCCCTGATTGACAAAGCAAAACTACAAGAATATGAATGGCTAAAAGCTGCGATCGCAAATCCAGCCTTTGATTCTCTGAGAGACTCAGCGGAAGATATCTACACTTTAGCTGATGGCTTGCCATTCCACGACTCAGAATGGATTAAAACAGCGATCGATCCTAATTTTGGTTCGATTCTCGACCCCCAAGAAGACATTTATACTATAGCTGACGGTAAACCATATCTAGCTTAAATATCTCCCTTATTTCTTAGTCCGCGTAGGCGGACTTGGTTTGTATAGACGCGGTTTCAACCGCCGGGTCATCTGCCGTGTCCTGATTTCGGGTTATATTAACTCCGATGCAACGGAATTGATATAACGAATAAATACTCAGAAACCTGGTTTGTTTGCAAAATCGGGTTTCTGCCGATCGCCATTACTTACTCTGTCAACCTAATTCTGTCATCTTCATCGCCCTTTCCTCTCTTCTACGCAATTCCCGAAAAATTTTAGTAAAAATCCATACATCCAAATCAACACCGAAGACAAAATTACTTAGAATTCAACGATAAAAAATTGCAAAAGTTCTCCAATTTAGGTAAGATTGTCAACAATAACAAAATTAAGGTACAATCGCCACCATTAGATGGCAGATGGCGAAAAACATCGCATATAAAAGAAAAAACGACAATTTTACATACTGAGGTGAAAACCCTTGCAAAAGTTAGCTAACAGAGAAAAAGCGATCGAATCTGGAGAACAATCCATATCACCCAACGCCCAAAACGCTCAAACGTTCTACGATCGCGGAAACGCCCTAGAATCAATGGGACGCTTGTCCGCAGCGCTCGAATCTTGGTCTAAGGCGATCGAACTCGAACCAAAATTTCACGAAGCTTGGTACAACAAAGGCGTAGCCTTCAGAAAGTTGGGACAGCTACCCGAAGCAATCTCCGCTTACAACAAATCTTTAAAAATTCAACCAAAAAATGCAGAAGCGTGGTACAATCGCGCGAACGTGTTGCGGAAGCTCAACAGGCTCTCAGAAGCGATCGCTTCCTACGAACAGGCGATCGAACTCAAGCCAGACTATCACGAAGCTTGGACGAACCGCGGCAACACCCTCGTTAACTTAGAAAAATTCTCAGAAGCCCTCGCATCCTACGACAAAGCGATCGCCATTCAAGCAGACTACTCGGAAGCTTGGTACAACAAGGCATTTGCGCTGAAACACTCCGGGCAAAATGCAGCCGCGATCGCCTCCTACGACAAAGCGATCGAACTAAAACCAGACTTGCATCAAGCTTGGTACAACCGCGGCTTAGCCCTAGCCGAGGAAAAACTCTACGCCGAAGCCGTTGCTTCCTACGACAAAACTCTGCAACTGCGCCCGAATTCCCCGGAAGTCTGGAACAAACGCGGCACGGCGATCGCCCAAATGGGACAATTTGAAAACGCGATCGCATCCTGGGACAAAGCGATCGAACTCAAGCCAGATGACAGCGAAACCTGGTACAACCGCGGCTTAGCTTTAGTAAACTTAAAACGCTTTCAAGAAGCAATCGCTTCCTGGGACAAAACCTTAGAGTTGCAGCCCAACAACATCGAAGCCTGGTACAACCGCGCTGTCGCCCTCAAAAAAATCGAACGCTTTACCGAAGCGATCGCTTCCTACGATCGCATTATCGCCATTACACCCGACGATCCAAATCTTTACTATCAAAAAGCCTGCGTCTACGCCCTAGAAAAAGCAGCAGGCGATCGCAAAAACAGCCCCAAAGCTGTAGAAACCAGCATTCAGAAAGCGATCCAAAACTTATCAAAGGCGATCGAACTAAATCCGGAAAAATACAGGAAACTATGCCAGAATGACTCTAAATTGCGTACAATACGGGAACAGGTGCGGTTTTTAGCTTGATTTCAGGGTAGCAAATGATTGATGGATACCGATGCCGCACTGCAACCTTTGTAGGCAAAACAGCACCACAAACCCCAATCATGCAAACCCTAGACAAAACTCAAGCAAAATTCGCTCAACTCGCAGCGCATCTCAGCGAAGTTACCGACATCGAATCAGCCTCGTCACTGTTGCATTGGGATCAGGCGACTTATATGCCCGCCAAAGGTGCAACTGCGAGAGGCCGTCAGTTGGCAACTCTCAAACAAATATCCCACGAAAAATTTACCGATCCCAAAATAGGTGAACTCCTAGAAGACTTGCGTTTCTACGAACAAACCCTCCCCTATGACTCTACCTCAGCTAGCCTGATCCGCATCGCCCGCAGAGATTACGATCGTGCCGCCAGAGTCCCCGCCACCTTCATGTCCGCACTCTGCCGCCACCAAGCCGACTGCTACGAAGTTTGGGCAACAGCCAAAGCAGCCAACAACTTCGCAGCCGTCGAGCCATATCTCGAAAAAACCTTAGAATTAAGCAGGCAGTACGCCGACTTTTTCCCCGGATACGAACACATTGCCGATCCTTTGATCGATCGCAGCGACTACGGCATGAAAGTATCCCTGCTGCGCCCGCTGTTCGCCCAACTGCGTCAAGAATTAGTACCCATAGTCGAAGCCATCACCTCACAACCTCCCGCTGACGACTCCTGCTTGCACCAAAACTTCTCCGAAGCTCAACAGCTAGAATTCACCCGCACAGTCGTACAACTCATGGGGTATGACTTCCAGCGCGGACGGCAGGACACCACCCTGCACCCCTTCATGACCAACTTCTCCATAGACGACGTACGCATCACCACCCGCGTCTACAAAGATCACCTCGATCAAGCCCTCTTCAGCAGCATCCACGAAGCCGGACACGGCCTCTACGAACTCGGCAATTCCCCCGAATTTGAAGGTACGCTACTCGCAGGTGGCATTTCCTCCGGCGTGCACGAAAGCCAGTCGCGGCTTTGGGAAAATCTAGTCGGGCGCAGCCGCGGTTTTTGGCAGTATTTTTACCCGCAACTGCAAAAAGTATTTTCGCGCCAGTTGGGCGACGTATCCCCAGACGCATTTTACCGGGCAATTAACAAAGTGTCGCGATCGCTCGTCCGCACCGATGCTGACGAAGTAACCTACAACCTCCACGTCGCCATCCGCTTTGACCTAGAATTGGCAATGGTAGAAGGCAAATTAGCAGTGCGAGACCTCCCCGAAGCCTGGAAGGATCGCTATAAAACAGACCTCGGCGTTGTCCCCGCTACCGACAGCGACGGTGCGATGCAGGATGTTCACTGGTATGTTGGGACGATCGGCGGAATGTTTCAAGGTTACACCCTCGGCAACTTGATGAGCGCTCAATTCTACGAAACCGCACTCAAAAACCATCCCGAAATTCCCGCACAAATAGAACAGGGAAACTTTAGCGTACTCCACGACTGGCTCAAACAAAACATCTACGACCACGGCCGCAAATACACTGCCGTCGAATTGATCGATCGCGTCACCGGTTCACCTTTAACTATCGATCCGTTTGTCCGTTACATTCGCCACAAATACGGCGAATTTTATGTCATTTGAGGGATAGCAATTTCACATTGCAGACTTTAAAATGAGATTAAAAAAAGTAGGCGCCTAAAAAAAGGGTGGTACTAATACAGTATCGCCCTTTTTTAGAGCGAAAATCAAAAATCTCAAATAAGGGAGTATCTATGTCTGAACTCTTTGAGGCTGTTATTGCCAGCGACGAAAAAACCGACTTGCGGCAATTTGCCAGCGATTTGCGGGCTTTGGGAAACAAATATTTACTGCGAAACGATATAGTTAGCGCTTTTGCCGCCTACTGCACCAAATACGAAAAGCCCCAACAGTTTCATCAATCCTCTCATTTGAGCAAACTGATTTACTACGTTCAGGAAATTATTCTTGAAGAGAGCAGCCTTTGCGTCCTGCTGCGACCAAAAATTGCGACAATGGAAATAGTGCGAGTTGGAGACGACTTGACACTGGAGCCGATGACAGTGCAAGAATTGCTCGACGTGCGCGATCGCTTCGTCAACCACTTTCACCCCCAAGAAGGCGACATCCTCGAACTAGATTTCGGCCCTTTTTACGACTATTCCCCCTCCATACGCGACCCCAAGAACATCGGCAAAGGAGTGCAATTCCTCAACCGCTATCTCTCCAGCAAACTGTTTCAAGACTCCAAACAGTGGCAGGAAACTCTATTTGATTTCTTGCGTATTCACCGCTACAACGGCGTACAATTACTAATTAACGATCGCATAAAATCTCAAGAACAACTTTCAGAACAAGTCAAAAAAGCCCTCACCTTTGTCAGCGAACTTTCTGAAGATGAACCCTACGAGAGATTTAAATTCGTCCTGCAAATGATGGGTTTGGATGCAGGTTGGGGAAATACCGCAGCCCGCGTGCAGGAAACTCTAGGAATTCTCGACGAATTAATTGATTCCCCCGATCCCCAAACCCTAGAAGCATTTATTTCTCGGATTCCGATGATTTTCAAAATCGTCCTAGTTTCTCCTCACGGCTGGTTCGGTCAAGAAGGAGTGTTGGGGCGTCCGGATACGGGCGGTCAAGTAGTTTACGTGCTCGATCAAGCGAAGAATTTAGAGAGACAACTGCAAGAAGACATTCATCTTGCCGGTCTCGATAGTTTAGGTGTAAAACCAAAAGTAATTATTCTCACCAGGTTAATTCCAAACAGTGATGGCACGCGCTGCAACGAACGTTTGGAAAAAGTTTACGGCACCGAAAATGCTTGGATTCTGAGGGTTCCCTTCCGCGACTTCAATCCCAAATTGACTCAAAATTGGATTTCTCGGTTCGAGATTTGGCCTTATTTGGAAACTTACGCGATCGATGCGGAAAAAGAACTGCTGGCTGAGTTTCAGGGCAAGCCAGATTTAATAATTGGTAACTATTCTGACGGAAATTTGGTGGCATTTTTGCTGTCTCGCAAACTCAAAGTTACTCAGTGCAATATTGCCCACGCCCTGGAAAAATCTAAATATTTGTTCAGCAATCTCTACTGGCAAGAATCTGAGGATAAATACCATTTTGCGCTGCAATTTACTGCGGATATCATTGCCATGAATGCGGCTAATTGTATTGTCAGCAGCACCTATCAAGAGATTGTCGGCAAACCGGATAGTGTCGGGCAGTACGAATCTTACAATTGTTTTACCATGCCGGATTTGTACCACGTCGTCAACGGGATTGAGCTGTTCAGCCCAAAATTCAATGTCGTGCCGCCGGGAGTGAACGAAAGCGTGTATTTCCCCTACACGCGCAACGAAGATAGGGTGCAGGGCGATCGCGATCGGCTCAACGAACTGCTGTTTACCCTCGAAGACCCGGAACAGGTGTTCGGAACACTCGACGACCCGCAAAAGCGCCCTCTGTTTTCGATGGCCCGGCTCGATCGCATTAAAAACCTGACAGGCTTAGCAGAATTGTTTGGCAAAAGCGAGGAATTGCAAGCAAAATGCAACTTAATTTTAGTAGCCGGCAAGCTGAGAGTCGAAGAAACCGAAGACTACGAAGAAGCCGAAGAAATTAAAAAACTTTACGCAATTATCGAGCAATACAAGCTGCACGGTAAAATTCGCTGGCTGGGAGTGCGGCTGTCCAAAAGCCTGTCCGGTGAAATCTACCGGGTAATCGCCGACGGCCAAGGTATATTTGTACAGCCAGCCTTATTTGAAGCTTTCGGCTTGACAATTCTCGAAGCAATGATTACCGGGATTCCGACTTTCGGGACGCAGTTTGGCGGGCCGATAGAAATCATTCAAGATGGAGTAAATGGGTTCTATATCAACCCGACCAACCACGAGGAAACTGCCCAAGAAATTCTCGATTTTTTATCGAAATGCGAACAGAATCCCAACTATTGGTACGAAATTTCAACGCGAGGAATTGACAGAGTTTACAGCACGTATACTTGGAAAATTCACACTACCAAGCTGCTGACTCTGGCCCGGACTTACGGTTTCTGGAACTACTCGTCCAAGGAAAACCGCGAAGATATGCTCCGCTACATAGAAGCGCTGTTTTATCTGATTTACAAGCCGAGAGCGAAGGCTTTACTGGAGGAGCACGCACAGCGATAAGTGGGAAGTTTTGGTTTGTAGGGGCCGGTTGAGACAAAAAAGTGTTAGAGCGATCGACTGGGTACGTTTAGGTACGTTGTTGCGCTTCAGCGCTCTTTCGGCGTATATCGGAGCGCTCAAGCGCAACAACGTACCTTGATTTCAGGTGGATCCTAAGAAATCGACTAGGTAAGTTGTTGCGCTTCAGCGCTCTTTCTGATAGATGGGAGCGCTGAAGCGCAACAACGTACCTTGATTTCGGGTGGATGCTAAGAAACCGTTAGGACGTTCTTAATGGCCCAAACATCAGCCATGGATTCCTTCTTCCTTTCTCCTTCTATCCGTTACATTCTTTACTGGCATCTGCTGCCGAGCTTCCTTTGTGTCGTTCGCCGGCGACGGGGTTTGAAACTGTAACTTAATTTATGGACAAAGCTACCCATCCTTGACTATTTGGGTAGCTTTGTCCGCAACTCGGGCGATCGCACGAGACTATT
>NZ_JAEQCB010000194.1:0-8452 GCF_020738785.1 Microcoleus sp. PH2017_05_CCC_O_A
TAATTAAAGTGCCGTCGGGACGCTTCCCATTGCCGCACTTATCGCCTTCGGGAAAAATGTAGGGATTGGTTTTTTCTTGCGCGCCGTATTTGGATACTCTAAAACCGCAGTTCCAAGTGCTAAACTTATTTACATAGCCTATCATCGGGATGGTAACGATGCTTTTACTGCCGTTGTTGCGGTTAGTTTTGACAATTTTGTCGGTGGAATCGCCGGGAATGGGGTTTTTGTTGTCGCCGCCGCCGACGAAAAAGAAGTCATCGCCGACGTTGGAAGAATCGACTAACCAGTTGTAGCGGCTAGTGTGATTGGCGCCCCAGCGTTCCACCGGAATTCGCAACTCTTTGGCGAGGGCCGGATCTATGGCAAAATCGTTCATACCGTAGATGTCGGGACTGATGGAATGGCGATCGGCCCTCACGTCTACAGATAATGCTAAACTACTTGTTTGGGCTAGGGCATTTTTGAAGTAAGCTGTTGTTGCCACTACCCCCAAAGCAGCGACTGTAGCTAACAAGAATAAGATCGGCCAACGAGGTTTATTTTCGGGAGACAGCCACAAAAATCTTGCATTCATTAATTTATGATATAGTGTTTAATAAGGCTTGTTTAAAGTCTACTGCACTTTTGTAATAAATTTCAGGATTGTCGATTAAAGCGCGATCGATTACGGCGGCTAACGGTTGAGGGATCGACGAAGTGCGATCGCGAATAGGAACCGCATCATTATCCAGCACAGCACGAAACGGGTCTAATCCCACAAAATTGCGAGGCGAATATCCCGTAATCATCACATACAAACAAGCCGCCGCCGCCCAAACATCAACCTCCGGTTTCGCATACTTATAATCAAGCACTTGCTGTCGGGGCATAAAACACGGCGTACCCACCTGAGAACCAGTCATCGTTTGGCCGCTTAAACCCGCTTGATCGAAAGCCTTTGCTAACCCATAATCCCCAATCTTAGCAACTTGTTTCCCACTCACATTCGCCACAAAAATATTCCCCGGTTTCAAATCCCGATGAATCAAACCCCGTCCCTTTGCAAAACTACCATCAGCCAATCTGACATTCGGAATTTCCACATTATGCGTATAAATCAAACCATCTAAAACTTGCAGAATAATTGCGACAGCCTCACCAATCGGTAAAGTGCTAACACCGCGTTTGGCCATCAAATCCACAACACTGCCACCCTCGCAGTATTCTATCGTAAAAAAGAAAATTTCATCGGCATAACCAGACTCTTTAAATCCTACCACATGAGGATGTTTCAAACATTTAGTATTATCAACTTCCCGCAAAAACCAATTCACAGCCCGCTGATTCGCCGCCACCTTTGGTAACATCACTTTCAGCGCGACTTCTTCGTTAGTTTGTTTGTGTCGCGCCAAATAAACCAAACTAAAACCACCCTTACCCAACTCTTTTAGTAAAACATAATCACCGAGAACCCCGATATTATTTTTACCCCCCACAGCTTTGAACAGAAAAGCTTTCAGCATCTCCCACAAATTCTCTTGATTTGAAGGAATAGAAGCAGGTTTTTGTTGTTGAGCATTTTTGACAATTTCCGGATCAAGGGCAACAGCAACTCGAAAAGAAGTATCGCTGAGTGTAAATTCATCTCCCTCCCCCAAATCATACTCTGGAAATTGAATTTGAGCTGCCTCTTCAGGAGATTGATGGGCTTCTCGCTGACCGATTTTTTCGCGGTTAACAAAAGTACCATTTTTGCTACCGAAATCGCGGATACGGATATCGGGAGGATTGATATCTAGCAAGCAGTGATAGCGAGAAATCGTGCGGTGTTTTTCGTCGTCGGGAATTTTGGGATGACAATCTTTGGCGCGGCCGATAATACAAGTAGTGCGGGTATCAAAGGTGAATTCTTTGCCTTTGAGATTACCTGCGGTGATGGTGAGGGTAACTTTTGAACTCATATATATTATAGATTTTGGATTATTCAATTGTGGATTTTGGATGCTCGAAACTCTTCCTCCCCACCCTTAACAAAAGGCTACCTCTTACTCCCCCCCTTACCAAGGGGGGGCTGGGGGGGGTAAAAGAGTTGATGCAATAAACGATTAAATCTCATGTACATTTCTAACTCTTACTCCCCACCCTTAACAAAGGGCTAACTCTTGCTCCCCCCCTTACCAAGGGGGGGCTGGGGGGGTAAAACACCCAATGTTCTCAACGATTTAATCCCCTCCACAATCACCTCTAAAACCCCATCCAAATTATGATAAACATCATCATTAGTAAACCTCAAAAAATTAATCCTTGCCGACTCAATAAACTCTTGCCTTTCTGCATCATATTCTACAGCGCCATCCACAAAATGGCTGTCACCATCAACTTCCAGTGCTAACTTGATTTCTGGTGAATAAAAGTCGATCGCAAATGCTGCTACACTGTATTGTCTGCGAAATTTACAGTTTTCAAGCTGTCTGTTTCTGATACGTTTCCATAGCTGCTTTTCCGCTTCTGTCATTTCTCTGCGAAGCTTCTGCCGCTTGAATTTTTCTGAGCTTCTGTTGTAGAGTTTTGTCATTGTTATATAGGATTTTATTGTTGGTTTTTGAGATTTTACCCCCCCCAGCCCCCCCTTGGTAAGGGGGGGAGCAAGAGTTGTTTGAGTTTTATTGTTGGTTGCTGGTATTTTAACCCCCCCCAGCCCCCCTTGGTAAGGGGGGGAGCAAGAGTTATTTGAGTTTGATTGTTGGTTGCTGGTACTTTAACCCCCCCAGCCCCCCTTGGTAAGGGGGGGAGTAAGAGTTGTTTGAGTTTTATTGTTAGTTGCTTAGTCTTTTTTGTTGATCCAAACTACAAATTTTGTTTCTAAGTTATGGAGTTTAGAAGCTGTTGGTGGGGAGGTAGAAACCGGGTTTCTTCCTGAATCTCGGTGATGATACATAAATTATCGCAGAAACCCGGTTTCTTGAATTTGCGGAAAATCCAGAAATTTTAGCGGTGGCTGAAAAGTTGGTTTTTGCTAATTGTTATAACCCGCAAATAGCGGGGCAGATACTACAAAAAACTACGAAAATCGAGCCTGAAGCCGATGACTCGCAGTGCCAGGTATCGGAAAGGTAGAACTGGCGTGGCTTCGTGGTTTTATTGCCTGTAATAAATCTTTACGAAATCCTGTAAGGCTTAGATGTTATTACACTTTACAAGTCTCGACGCGAGAGAAGAGAAGTTACCCCCATACGCAGGACTGTAGTATCCCCCACCTGTCGTATTTAACTCATTATCCTTCGGATCCCCATCTTTATCATACCTAAGACCACAGACCAAAACCCAAACCGGGAGATGAGCTTCAGGTGCTTTCTCTGAAAAAGTGAGGTCTTTGTAGCGCAGCCATTGGTTCTGCCACTCCTCTTCGTTCTTTTTTCTCCAGCCTACCCGCTCGCAAAAAGCTTCCCATATTTTATTATCATATTCCCTGGTTCCCCCCAGACTTTGAAAGATGCGGTTCTGCACCGAAAAGCCGAAGCGCCCATTGCTGTATTTTACCCAAAGTTGCTCAATAGTACGCAAGTCCTCGCAGGGGAATTTATCAATACTTGTTACATCCAGCATTCGGCGACGTTCCATACCCCCCACCTTCAACATCACTCTCGCCGTTTCCTTATCGGCTTCTTTCCACTTTCCTGCTGCTAATAAATCCCGCAAGTTATAGTAATCCATCCCCACGGCTGAAATCACCCGCGTAGTCTCAGCAGCCGCTGGTTTTGGTATCACCAAATCTAACAAATTCAATTGCACTGTCTCCGCTTTTTTAGCCATCCCTAAATCCAAAGCCACTTTTTGGGGTATCAGCAAATCCAACCATTCCTGCACCGACTGCGGGCGATTTTGCGGTTCCAACTCCATCCCTTTGATAATCGCCGCATTCACCCTGTCGCTAATCTCAGAATTGTGCTGCTTTGGCGGAGTTAAAGGAATATTTTGCTTCCTGAATTGCGACGGAAACGGCAACTCACCAGTCAACATGACATAAAGCGTTGCTGCTAGGGAATAAACATCTGTATAAGCACCAAGTTCGGCCCGTTTTTCTAATAATTCAATCGGTGCGTAACACTCAGTCCCGGAATTGCTATTTGTCCGCAATTTCCCCGGCGCAGTTACCTGTCGCGCCAAGCCAAAATCAATCAAAACTGCACCCCCCTGGCCCCCCTTACTAAGGGGGGAAGAAGAAATTTCGCTCCCCTTACTAAGAGAAGAGAATGCAGTATTTTCTCTTGCTCCCCCCCTTACCAAGGGGGGGCTGGGGGGGGTTCTTAACATAATATTTTGGGGTTTAACATCCAGGTGAGTAAATCCCTGCTGGTGCACAAAACTCAGCGCGCTTCCCACTTGTTGAATAATTGGCAAAGCTTTGGCTTCGGACAAAATTCCGTTATCTTCGAGATATTCTGCTAAGTTAGTGCCGTCGATTAATTCCATCACCATGCACCACAATTGGATATTTCCGACCATTTCGGAAAACACTCCGTAAACTTCGACAACGTGGGGATGATGGCACTTGGCTAAAGATATAGCTTCGTTAACAAATTTATCCTGTAATTCGCGAAAGTTTGGTTTCCCTTGAATGTTGGCATTTAGGGTTTTGATGGCGACTACTTTGCCTTCTTTGGGGTTTTGGGCACGGTAGGTAACTCCGAATGCGCCGCCACCGAGGATGGCTTCGATGATGTATTTGCCGTCGTGGATTTGTTGTCCGGGTGGCCAGTGCCTCATGGCGGGTATGTGGGTGTGGAGAGGATGGTTTTGATTATAGCTGAGATGGGGGAATTTTGGTTGAGGGTTTCGACTTCGCTCAACTACCGGGGGTTTTTCACCTAGATATTCAGCATCTATCAAACCCGGAGATCCCCCCTAGCCCCCCTTAAGAAGGGGGGGGACTGGAATCGATCGACAGTCCCCCTTCTTAAGGGGGATTTAGGGGGATCGGGCCTCGGAGAAAAACGAGATTTACAGGGATTGGAACCTTAAGTGTAAGCCTCCATTGGCAAACAAGAACAGACAAAATTACGATCGCCAAACGCATTATCTATCCGGCCCACCGCAGGCCAAAACTTATGTTCGCGAGTCCAAGGTGTTGGATAAGCGGCTTGCGCGCGAGTATAAGGATGATTCCACTCATCAACCATCAGAGATTCTGCGGTGTGAGGCGCATTTTTCAAGACGTTATTTTGCGCGTCAACATTGCCTTTTTCTATCTCGGCAATTTCCCCTCGAATCGCAATCATCGCATCGCAAAAACGGTCTAATTCCTGCTTCGATTCGCTTTCCGTCGGTTCCACCATTACTGTACCGGCAACTGGCCAAGAAACTGTCGGTGCGTGATAGCCGTAATCCATCAGGCGTTTGGCAATATCTTCGACTTCAATGCCTGCTGTCTTTTTGAGAAGTCGCAAATCCAGAATGCACTCGTGCGCTACCAAACCCGATTTCCCTTTGTACAAAACCGGATAATAGGATTCTAACCGATGCGCCATGTAATTCGCATTCAGAATTGCTACTTTTGTCGCTTCAGTTAAACCGACTCCTCCCATCATCCGAATGTACATCCAAGAAATAGTCAAAATGCTAGCACTTCCCCAAGGCGCGGCCGAAACAGCACCTATAGAATTGCAATCTTTCTCCACATTTGTTGAGGACTCTATCGATTGACTGCCCAACTCTTGCCCCCCCCTTGTTAAGGGGGGCTGGGGGGGATCTCCGGAAACATCAGGTAAGAAAGGCACTAAATGAGACATGACTCCAATCGGCCCCATGCCCGGCCCGCCGCCGCCGTGGGGAATACAGAAAGTTTTGTGCAAATTCAAGTGACAAACATCGGCACCAAAATCACCGGGGCGGCATAAACCAACTTGAGCATTCATATTTGCGCCGTCCATATAAACTTGTCCGCCGCAGTTGTGGACAATCTCGCAAATTTCTTTAATTTCTGACTCAAACACGCCGTGGGTAGACGGATATGTTACCATCAAAGCAGCGAGTTCATTTTTGTGCTTTTCGGCTTTTTTCTGCAAGTCGGCGACATCAATATTCCCCTGGGAATCGCACTCGACAGCAACTACTTTCATCCCAGCCATCACCGCGCTAGCCGGATTTGTGCCGTGGGCTGACTGGGGAATCAAACAGATATTGCGGTGAGATTCGCCTCGGTGTTCGTGGTATTGGTGAATTACTAACAATCCCGCATATTCGCCTTGGGAACCAGCGTTTGGCTGCAAGGAAATTCCGGCAAAACCTGTGACTTCTGCCAGCCATTGTTCGAGTTGCACGAACATCATTTGATAGCCGCGAGTTTGGTTGCGGGGTGCAAAGGGATGTATGTTACCAAATTCCGCCCATGTCACGGGAACCATCTCGGCTGTTGCATTCAATTTCATCGTGCATGAACCTAGGGGAATCATCGATGTATTTAGCGATAAATCCTTGGCTTCTAAACGGTGCATATAGCGCAACAGTTCGGTTTCGGAATGGTAGCTGTTGAAAACTGGATGGGTGAGATAACTGGTTGTGCGATCGCAAAACTCAGGTAACATCATATAGGAAGTGAAGGCGTCTGCATTCAGCGGAACGCTCAGAGAATTCTCGCCGTCACCCCTGATATAATCCTTCTCCCGTGCAAAGATTTTCCACAACTCTTTGACATCGCCCGCCGTGACAGTTTCATCCAGAGTAATCCCCACGGTTGTTTCATCGAACACCCGCAGATTAATGTGGCGATTTTGAGCGGCTTGGAGAACTTCCGATAGCGGTTTATCTCCCAATTCTACCCGGAGAGTATCGAAGAAAGGTCGATCGCCAATTTTGTATCCAAAACTGGCAAGACCAGATGCTAAAATTGCGGTTAAACTGCGTACTTGTTCGGCAATTGCTTGGAGTCCAGACGGGCCGTGATAAACAGCATACATACTCGCCATCACTGCTAGCAAAACTTGGGCGGTACAAATATTGCTAGTTGCTTTTTCGCGGCGGATGTGCTGTTCGCGAGTTTGCAAAGCCAAACGTAAAGCAGATTTGCCGTTAGCATCTTTAGAAACGCCAACAATTCGCCCTGGAACTTGCCGTTTAAACTCTTCTCGCGTCGCGAAATAGGCTGCGTGGGGCCCTCCGAATCCCATCGGCACTCCGAAGCGCTGGGTGCTTCCTACGGCTATGTCAGCGCCGAATTCGCCGGGGGGTGTGAGGACGCAAAGACTCAAAATATCGGCGGCTACTGTGACTAAGGCGCCGGCTTGATGTGCCGATCGAATAAAATCGCTATAGTCGTAAATTGCGCCATCGGTGGCTGGGTATTGCAGAAGTGCACCGAAGATAGTACGATCGCACTCAAAGCTTTGATGGTCGCCGACAATCACTTCAATTCCCAGCGGTTTAGCCCGAGTTTGCACCACTTCGATGGTTTGAGGGTGACAATCTTGCGAGACAAAAAACGCTTTTGCTTTATTTTTATTAGCGCCGTAACTCACCGCCATAGCTTCCGCCGCAGCAGTCGCTTCATCCAACAAGGAAGCGTTAGCAATTTCCAAACCCGTGAGCTCGATTATCATGGTTTGGAAGTTCAGCAAAGCTTCTAATCGCCCTTGGGCAATTTCGGCTTGGTAGGGAGTGTAGGCTGTATACCAGCCCGGATTTTCCAGGATATTGCGCTGGATAACTGGGGGTGTGATGCAGTTGTGATATCCTGTCCCGATGTACGATCGAAATACGTGATTTTTAGCAGCAATTTCTTTCAATTCTGCCAAAGCAGCGTACTCGCTTTTGGCTGCGGGAAGTTGTAGGGGTTGATTCATGCGAATCGCCGCTGGAATCGTTTTGTCAATTAACTCATCGAGGCTGGAAATACCCAAAACATCTAGCATTTGCTGGATTTCGCTGGGTGTTGGGCCAATATGTCTTCCCGCAAAACCGTCGATGGGGGAAAGGTTTTGCTGTTGGTTGGGTTCAATTTGCGGGCTGTAGAGTACCAAGGCTGATTCTCCTGAATGGATTTCTTATTACTTTGTAACATTTCGCAAAGAGAACAAGGAAGATTTTCTGCGTCTATCAAAGTCCGACAGGGGTTGAAACCCCTGTCTCATAGCAGAAGTCGTCTGAAGACGACTGTAGATTAAAGTCGGTGGTTGAAACCGCAAAGCGAGTTAAACGAAGTCTGCTTTAGCTGGCGAAGAGATCAAAGGGGTATTTAAGTCGGATTTGGTATCAGTCGTCTTTAGACGACTTGTGCTAAAAGCCCCGTGGGTTTCAACCCCTGGCGGATTGTGGAAGAATCAAGGAACCGCTCGTAAAAACCTGGACAAAGCTACCCAAAAGTAGTCAATGTTATACATCTACGTTAGTAATTTTAGTCCACAGTCCTAAAACTACAGGAATAAACGGCAATTCCTCTATTCCCTTCATGAAGTCGGGAATTACTTTTCTCGCT